>JAFUKO010000067.1 GCA_017473555.1 Ruminococcus sp.
GGTGCTTCTGCATGGCACTAACACCATTTTCCGGAGAGTAAACGATAATCTGTGTATTTTCTACATCTTTAAATCCTTCGAGAGCAGCCTTACCTGTGTCACCTGATGTTGCAACAAGGATAACAGCCTTAATACCGTCAGCTGTTTTCTTTAGAGATTTTGTAAGAAGATGTGGTAAAATCTGAAGTGCCATATCCTTAAATGCGCAAGTCGGACCGTGCCAGAGTTCAAGAATATTGAGCTCTTTTGAGTTGTAATCAACAGAAGTAATAGGAGCAGGATTTTCAGATTCAAATTTTTCTTTTGTGTATGCTTTATCTACACAGTCAGCAATTTCATCATCTGTAAAATCAGTGAGATAGCATTTGAATACAGCTTTAGCTCTGTCTTGATAAGATGCGCTAAGCATACCTTCAATGTCAGCTAAACTGAATTTTGGGAAACTCTGTGGTACAAAAAGACCACCGTCTTCTGAAATACCCTGAGCTATCGCCTGAGCTGATGAAACAACTTTTTCATTGTTTTGTGTGCTGTTATATAGCATATCGGTCATCCTTTCTATAATTCAACGTCTAATTATACAATATTTATAAGATAATGTCAAAGTTTGTAAAATACATATTTGCGTTGTCAAAGAACACTTTTTTAGTAACTTTTGCACCGAATTCATCGCAAAAACGCTTGTAAATTGCGGGTACTGTATCAATTCCATAAATATCTTCAGGCATATCAGCTCCATCAAAATCTGACCCAATAGCCAGCGTATTTTCTCCACCTAAATTCAGAAAATGATCAGCGTGTCTTAGCAAGTCATCAATTGATGCCTTAACCTCATTGTCATTTAGAAAACCTTTATAAAAATTCAAACCGACAATACCGCCCATATCCCTGATTATTTTAAACTGGTCATCAGTGAGATTTCGTGGTGCTTTACAGATGCTTCTTGAATTTGAATGAGTTGCAATCACCGGATTTTTTACGATATCTATCACATCATAAAAAAGTTTATCACTAGCATGGGATACATCAACCGCTATATTGTTTTTCTCGAGCTCTCTGACAACCTCTTTTCCGAAACTTGTAATACCAAACGAGTTGTTACAAGAAGCCCCACACCCCAGCTCGTTCTCACCATTCCAGGTTAGGGTTACATATCTGATATGGTTTTCAACAAGCAAATTTATGTTATCAAGTGAACCTGCCAGCATTGAAGCGTTTTCAACTGCAAGATGCATTATCTTGCTATCACTATAAACACAATTGTTATTAAACACTTCTATCGCATTATTGAACAACTCAGTTGCTTTACAACCTTTGAGGTCATCAGGAATCCAAATTGCAAATAGCTGTACCCATTTATCAAAGGATTCTGTTTTATCAAGACTTATATGATACTCTTTATTATTAAAGTCAGAACCGTCTATAGTAGCTTTATACAATGTGTCACAATGCAAATCAAAATACTCCATAGTCACCTCTCTGCCAGAAAGCATCAACATAATGTTCTTTCACAAACGCAGTACCATCAGCATAATACTCGACCTCGATAATGTCAAAACGAGGTTGTTTATCGGTTTTATGAGTTCTTAGGTACATACTTGCTGTTCGAATAATATGGTCCTGTTTTTTATAATTCACAGCAGTATACCCCCTGTAAGGTGTACCGTATTTACGGGTCTTCACCTCAACGAAAACAATATAGTCTTTATTCTCGCAGATTATGTCAATTTCGCCTAACTTAGTTTTATAGTTAGTTTCTATAATTTTATATTTATTCTTAATAAGAAATTTAGCAGCCGTATCTTCGCCGAAATTTCCAACATCTTTTTTAGAAAAAATCCCCATATCACTTTTTATTCAGAAGCTTTTTCAAAAAGCTCATTCTGTGTATTGGAGATGGTCCGTGTAAAGGTATCATCTCGTTGTGGAGTTTAGTGTCATAGCCTTTATGCTTTTCAAAACAATACTGAGGGTATTCTTTGGCATATTCAAGCATTAGTCTATCTCGACTTACTTTTGCGAGAATTGATGCAGCAGCTATAGACATAGAATTAGCATCTCCTTTGATTATGTATTTACTGTCTATATCTAAAGGTGGCAACTTGTTGCCGTCAACAATAGCGTAATCAGCTTTTACGCTCAAGCCTTCGACTGCACGTTTCATAGTCATCATTGTAGTAGCGAGAATATTATGTTCTTCTATTTCTTCAACTGAACCAAAAGCAATGCAATATGCAAGAGCTGTGTCAATAACAATATCAAATAGCTCTTCTCTCTTCTTCTCACTCAGTTTCTTTGAATCATTAACACCCTCAATAATAGTGTCAGGAGGCAAAATAACTGCAGCGGCACAAACAGGTCCGGCAAGTGGTCCACGACCCGCCTCATCAACACCACAAATATATTTATACCCCTGTTCTCTTAATTCATTTTCATATTTTAGCCAATCAACAGGCACAGCATCTTTCTTCATACAAAACCTCAATCAGGAAATTCCAGTGTAATTCTGCCAAGCTTAGCAGCTCTGAACTCATCAAGCAACATAATAGCAGCTCTTTCGGTGTCAACCTCTCCGCCACTGATTAACATACCACGTTTTTTTCCGATAATCTGTAAAAGCTCATAGCTGTCAGTGTCTGAAATTGTATCAGCATCAAGCTTAAATCGTGTGATAAAGTCAGGAGTTTTAAGTTCTTTAAGTAAATCAAGAAGTCTTACAGCAAGCAACTCAACATCGATGATCTGATCTTTAATTGCACCGGTAAATGCTAATCGCTCGCCTGTTAACTGATCATCAAACTTAGGCCATAATACTCCCGGAGTATCAAGCATCTCAAATCCTTTTGAAATAGTAAACCACTGGTTTCCTCTGGTAACACCAGGTTTATCAGCAGTTTTTGCCTTATTCTGTTTAAAAATTCTATTGATAAAAGTAGACTTGCCGACATTAGGAATACCAACTATCATAACTCTCATAGATGGATTTAACATTCCCTTACGTTTATATGCGTCAATCTTATCCTGCAAAGCGTTTTTCAATGCGGGTACAAATGCATTGATACCCTTATTACTCTTACAATCAATAGCTATCGCAACTATACCTTGTTTTTTAAAATACTCAATCCAAAGCTTAGTAGCCTTTTCATCAGCCATATCACATTTATTAAGTAAAACAATTCTAGGCTTGCTTGTGACCAACTGTGCAATATCAGGATTACGGCTACTGATTGGTATTCGTGCATCTATAATTTCAGCAACAGCATCAACAAGTTTTAGATTCTTTTCAATTTGTCTTTTTGTTTTGGTCATATGACCAGGAAACCATTGTATATTCTGCATTTCGCTCATAATATCACCTCAAAATAAAAACCTGCCCCTATTATAAAACAGAAGCAGGTTTAATACAAGTTTTATTCGTAAATATATCTGATTTTCGAGAGATCGAGATAAGGTTTAAGCGAACCTTCACGATAAGAATGAGGAATAATAACGAACTGTGCTTTACCGATAATTGACTCTTCGTCGATAAGCCCAACCTCACGTGATCTGCTGTCAAGTGAAACAGGTCTGTTATCGCCAAGTACAAATACTTTTCCCTCAGGAACAACATCAGGAATGTCAGCATTTCCCTCAATTGTTTCGCCCTGAATATATGGTTCATCAATCAGCACACCATCAACATAAATCTTATAATTCTCAAAATCTATGTCCAATGTCTGACCCTCAGTAGCGATAACACGCTTAATCAGCGGTTTATCGTACTTTTCGCCATGGCTTATAACAACGACATCACCATTATTTGGTGTATAAAAAAGGTTTGTAACAATGACTTTATCAGTATTTATCAGTGTAGGCTCCATTGATCTGCCGTCAACATCAATCAATCTGAAACAGAAAGTAAGTAAAATTACAACTGCTACTACTGCCACAATGATTGAGTTGACCCAATCATAGAGGTTTAAAGACACAGCATTGTTATTGATTGCAATTTTCTGAACATCTTTTTTACTATGCTCATCTTCGTTGAATATTTCGTTATACATTTCGTCATCTATTCTCAAAATTAACACTTCCTAGAAATAACAGATAGCAAAAAAGGGACTATAAAGTCCCTTTTTAAAAACTTTATTTACGGATTTCTTCTTTGACTTTAGCTGCCTTACCAACTCTGTCACGGAGATAATAAAGCTTGCTTCTACGAACCTTACCGTGTCTGATAACTTTAACGTCAACAACGTTTGGGGAGTGAAGTGGGAATACTCTCTCAACACCAACACCGTAAGATACACGTCTTACTGTAAATGTTTCAGCTACGCCAGAACCCTTCTTAGCGATAACTGTGCCTTCGAACATCTGAATTCTTTCTCTCTCACCCTCACGGATGTTAACAGATACCTTTACAGTATCACCAACTGAAAATTCAGGTGCAGACTCTTTGATTGAGCCCTGTGCAATAGTTTTTAATGCGTCCATTTGTTTTCCTCCTAATGTTTTCAGATATTCATGCACGATGGCAGAGGACTATCCGCTTCAAATTGTGGCTATAAGCCGTAATCTGAACCCCATCAACTACTTGACGGTTTCAAATGCTTAAGTATTGTACCATAAAAGAATTTTAAATGCAAGAACTTTTTTGAAAATGTAACAAATTATTAATAAGATTTTTGTAGCTTATGTAGAAATTCAGAAAAATACTGCGGTAACTCACTTGTGAACTCAAGATATTCGTTAGAAGTTGGGTGAATAAAGCCGATTTTTTGAGCATGCAAGCACTGACCACCCAAGGCTTTAATAACCTTTTTAGGTCCGTATACATCATCACCGGCTACAGGATGGCCGATATATGCCATATGAACCCTTATCTGATGAGTGCGTCCGGTTTCAAGTTTACATCTAAGCATTGTATATCCGGAAAAGCGTTCTAAAACTTCAAAATGAGTCACAGCATGTTTACTGTTTTTATCGATAACGCACATCTTTTTTCGGTCAATCGGATGTCTTCCGATTGGAGCATCTACTGTGCCACTATCATCCTGGATATTACCATAAACAACAGTAACGTACTCTCTTGTAAAAGAGTGTTCCTTAATTTGTAAAGCCAGATGATTGTGTGCTTTGTCGTTCTTTGCAACAATAAGTAATCCGCTGGTATTCTTATCGATACGATGAACAATACCTGGTCTTAATACACCGTTTATACCAGACAACGAGTCTTTACAATGATACATCAACGCATTAACCAGAGTGTCTGTGTAATTACCTGCAGCAGGATGAACAACCATACCTTTTGGTTTATTTACAACAAGCAGGTCATCGTCCTCATAAACAATATCAAGCGGAATATCCTGCGGCAGAACATCAAGTTCAACAGGATCTTCAACAGTCATCTCAATACAGTCTTTTACACACAACTTATAGCTTTTACTGACTACCTTACCGTTAACCAGTACAAGACCTTTCTGTATATTCTTAGTTATTGCAGAGCGAGAGAACTCCTCACATTGTTCAGATAAAAAGGAATCTATCCTTACTCCTGCATTTTCAATACTACAACAAAATTCCAACTTATTCATTTTCGCTTATCTCTTTAGCTTTCTTATCATTGTTAGAAAAATCCGAATAGAAAATCAGATAAACAACCAGCAGTACCGTTCCCACAGAAATGCAATAATCAGCAAAATTACATACAGGTGAAAAGAATGAAAGCTGTAAGTAATCAACAACAAAGCCGTGTACTATTCTGTCAACAAGATTACCTATTCCTCCACCAATTATAAGAACTGCAGAAATTGAGAACAACTTGCTTTTATATCCACCTTTGAAAAGCATAACGATAAAAGCGACAATAACGATTCCTGTGATAACAACGAAAAGCCATCTTAAATCGCTGAACATACCAAACGCAACACCTGTGTTCTCAACATAAATTAAATCAAGAAGATGAGGTATCGCTGTTACTCTACCTGCAGTTACAAGATTTTCCAAAACAAAATATTTGATAACTTGGTCTACAACAGCTACTAGCAACGCAAGAGCTAAGTATATTAAAGCCAAAAAACCAACTCCTAAAAGTATACGGTGTATCGATTGATACACCGTATAGAAAAATTAACCGTTTAAAATATCAGCACAACGCTTACAAAGTGTAGGATGAGCAGAATCAGAACCAACAGTTTCTGAATAAGCCCAACAGCGCTCACACTTCTCACCTACTGCCTTACTTACTTCTACTGTAAGCTCAGCAACATCAGCGTTTTCAACTGTAACATTAGAAACAATGAATACAGTAGCAAGATCGTTCTCGATACTCTTAAGGAAGTCATATTCTTCACCAGTAGCTTTAAGTAAAACGGATGCTTCAAGAGAAGTACGGATTGTCTTATCCTTAATAACAGTTTCAAGACTCTTCTTAACTGTATCTCTGAGTTCGTGGATTCTATCCCATTTTGCAGAGAATGCTTCATCGCAGTCAACGAGTACCTTTTCAGGCATTGAATTAAAGACGATATTCTCAGCATCACAATCACTGCTGTGTGGCATATACTTCCAGATTTCGTCTGATGTATAAGCAAGGATAGGAGCAATCATTCTTGTGAGTGCATCAAGAATGATATACATTGCTGTCTGAGCAGCTCTACGCTGTTTAGAATCAGCCTTTTCTGTATATAATCTATCCTTTAATACATCAAGATAGAAATTGGACATATCTACAACACAGAAGTTGTGGATAGCATGATATACCTGATGGAATTCAAATGCATCATAACCTGCTCTAACCTTATCGTTGAGCTCGTTAAGTCTATTGATAGCCCATTTATCAATTTCAAGAAGTTCAGAAACATCAACACAATCAGTATCTGGGTTAAAGTCATTGAGGTTACCAAGAATATATCTTGCTGTGTTTCTGATCTTTCTGTAAGCCTCGGAAAGCTGCTTTAAGATGTCCTTAGAAATTCTGATATCAACATGATAGTCAGAAGAAGCAACCCAGAGTCTTAATACATCAGCACCGTACTGATCAACAACTTCCTGTGGATCAATACCATTACCGAGAGATTTACTCATCTTTCTGCCTTCGCCATCAACTACCCAACCATGAGTAAGAACTGCCTTATATGGAGCAGTACCTGATGTAGCAACAGCGGTTAAAAGTGAAGACTGGAACCAACCTCTGTACTGGTCAGCACCCTCTAAATAAAGGTCAGCAGGCCATGTGAGGTAATCTCTGTTTTTACAAACAGCTGCGTGAGAAGAACCACTATCGAACCAAACGTCCATAATGTCTTTCTCTTTATCAAAATCAGTGCATCCGCACTTCTTACATTTTGTACCTTCCGGTAAGAATTCTGAGGCATCCATCTCGTACCATGCGTCTGATCCCTTAACTCTGAAGATATCAGCAACAGCCTGCATAGCTTCTTTATCGATATGTGGCTCACCACATTCTTTACAGAAGAAGATTGGGATTGGAACGCCCCACTTACGCTGACGTGAAATACACCAGTCTTTACGCTCTCTTACCATTGAAGTAATTCTGTCCTGACCCCATTTTGGAATCCACTCGACAGTTTTGATAGCTTCACAAGCAGCGTCTTTGAAGTCATCTACAGAACAGAACCACTGATCAGTTGCTCTGAAGATAACAGGCTTCTTACATCTCCAGCAGTGTGGATACTGGTGGATAATCTTAGCAAGTGCAAACAAGGCACCTGTTTCTTCAAGATGCATAGCAATTGGCTTGTTAGCTTCCTCAGTTGAAAGACCAGCAAACTGACCAGCCTCTTCAGTAAGTTTACCGTTTGCATCAACAGGAACAACGATAGGAAGTTCTTTATAGTTCTTACAAACCTCAAAGTCCTCTACACCGTGACCAGGAGCTGTATGAACACAACCTGTACCACTCTCTAAAGTAACGTGATCACCAACGATAACAAGTGAAGTACGATCTAAGAAAGGATGTGCAGTTTTGATATATTCAAGGTCAGAACCCTTACATGTAGCTACAACCTCATATTCAGTAATACCTGCCGCCTCAAAAGCTGACTTATACAGCTCTGTTGCCATTACATAGAATTCGTCGTTAGCCTTGATGATTGAATACTCAAACTCAGGACCGACACAAATAGCAACGTTAGCAGGAAGAGTCCATGTAGTTGTTGTCCAGATTACAAAGTAACACTTAGCTGGGTCAACACCGAGAGCCGAAAGCTTACCAAGATCGTCAGTTACATTGAACTTTACATAAATCGAATGGCAAGGATCTTCAGCGTACTCAATCTCAGCTTCAGCAAGAGCTGTTCTACACTCAGGACACCAATAAACAGGCTTTAAACCTTTATAGATGTAACCTTTGCAAGCCATCTCAGCAAAAACTTCAATCTGTGTAGCTTCAAACTCCGGAATCAATGTAACGTATGGGTTGTCCCATTCGCCAATACAACCTAGTCTCTTGAACTGATTACGCTGGTCATCAAGATAAGATAGAGCAAACTCACGGCAAATCTTACGAAGCTCTACATCAGAAATAGTTGTAGAGTTACCAACGCCGGCTTTAGCTCTTGCCTTAAGCTCTGTTGGAAGACCGTGTGTATCCCAACCTGGAACAAAAGGAGCCTTGAAACCAGCCATATTCTTATATCTTACAATGAAATCTTTTAAAACTTTGTTTAATGCAGTACCGAGGTGAATATTACCATTAGCATACGGAGGGCCATCGTGTAAAACATATAATGGCTTACCTTCGTTTTTCTCCATTAACTTTTCATATACCTTATCACCGAGCCATTTATCTAAAGTAACAGGCTCTGACTGTGGTAATCCAGCACGCATAGGAAAATCTGTTTTCGGCAGATTCAGCGTGGAATTGTAATCCTGGGACATTTTTCTATACACTCCAAAAAAATTATTCTACGTCGTAGTTATCGCCAAACTTAAGCTGGTCGAACTTTTCGTTCTTATGCTCGTGTTTAACTTCATTATTGTTTGTTTTAACAGCAGGTTCTTGTGCAGCTTTAACCATCTCTTCCTCAACATCAAAGTCTTCAGAATTGATAATCTCTTCTACAGGCTCAAAAGGATATTTCTCGTCGAGCTCATCACGTTTTGTCTGTACATCAGCCTCTGTTGGGAACTCATCAAGTAAAGCAAGATGCTTTTTGTACATTGAAATCATTTCTTTTCTGAGCTTAGCGGTTTCTGCTAAAACTGCCTCGTACTTATCCTTCTCACGCTCAGTAGCCATTTCAGCTTCTGTTAATATTTTTCTTGACTTCTTTTCAGCAGCTTTAATGATATATGTAGCCTTGTCCTTAGCTTCCTTTAAAGCCTGATCAGAAACCTTCTGTGAAGAGAGAAGTGCATTTCTGACTGTCTCCTCATCATTTCTGTACTGTTCAATTTTTGTAGCGAGGATATCCATCTTTCTGAGAAGTTCAGCTTTTTCAGCCTTCATCTGCTCGAAAGTAGCGATAACATCATCAATAAACTCGTCTACATCGTCAGGACGATATCCGCCCATACCTGACTTTCTAAATGCTATGTTCTTAATTTCATCAATTGTAAGCATAGTTTGCACTCCTATCTAAAATGTTTCACTAAGATTTTACACTTGCCTTTTTTAGACAAGCCGTTATCTTCAGCGAACACAAATTTACCGAATTTTCGTACGGTGATAACATCACCGACTACAAGTGTTTTTGAATTATTGTTTTCAATTTTATGATTTACGCTGACTAAATCAGACTTAATAAATTGCAGTGATTTATCTCTGGACACAGAACAAATCGCCGATACAATCACATCTAATCTTAAAGATGAAACAGTAAAAGACAACTCATCGTACTCGCTGACATATTCAAAATCGATTAAGTCCTCGTCAACTATCCTGACACCAACTCGTCCGATTTTTGTTATCTCATGTTTTATATAATCAGCAAGTTCCGACTTAACAAAAACAACTGCGTATGAATCAAACACGAGAATATCACCGATGGTATAACGCTCGATACCAAGTGACATAAGCGAACCTAAAAAATCTCGATGAGTAAGCTTATACTCCTTTTTATAAAGAAACTTCAAAGCACGAATCGGAAACTCATCGTTACCACTGACGCCCGCACCAAAAATCACTCTCTGAGCATCTGTATAACCACCAAAGAAGCAACAATCATCAGTTAGATATACCGCATCCTTAATAACCTGAGTTTCATGTTCATTAATAAACCCCAGAAAACAAGGACTATAATGTTTCTGTGACAGATAAATCGTGTCCTGAGCTTTGGAAATAATCAGCTTGTCATTTTGAAAACTATCAACACTCATCAATATCAGAGATATAATCCGTTATGCTCGAGCTCATCAAGCAAATCATCACCTGTAAGATCAACGTTGTTAGGTATGATGATAAATGTATTGGCAGAAACCTTTTTGATTTTACCACGGTTAGCATAAGCGACACCGCTTAAGAAGTCAATAATACGTCTTGCCATATCTTTGTTTGTGTGCTCGAGATTTAATACAACAGTGTGTGTCTTAACAAGCTCATCAGCAATTGTGCGAGTTTCCTCACCAAATTTTTCAGGCTTGAAAAGAGCAACTCGTAATTTTGCAGTTGTGCTGATATTAACAACCTTACTTCTACGAGAATGTTCTCTTACAGGTTGATCACCGTAATCATCGAAGTCGTCATATTTTCTGCTACTTCTTGTACTCTTGACTTCTTCCTCTTCTTCATCCTGATCATCATAACCGTACTCGTCGTACTCGTATTCATCATCAGGAGCGTCCCACATACGTTTAAACTTATCTACAAAACCAGCCATAAAAATACCTCCGGTTAAACTATATTATAATTTCTTTTTCCAAACAGTGCAGAACCTACTCTAACCATATTGGAACCACATAAAATCGCTTCAACATAATCATCGGACATACCCATCGACAGTACATCCATAGATATATTATCTATTTTTTTACCCTTTATGTCAATAAACATTTTATGCATATTATCAAAATATTTGCAAATTTTCTGTGAATTTTCACAAATTGGCGGTATTGCCATCAAACCTTTGATGTGAATTGATGGTAAATCCTTTATTTGATGCAATAATTCGTCGAGCATTTCAGGCATCACACCGGACTTATTCTCTTCTCTACCGATGTTCACTTCTACTAAAATGTCCATTTCTTTGCTCTTAAGCTGAGCTTGTCTGGATATCTCAGTAGCAAGCTTTAAAGAATCCACAGACTGAATAAGATCTACCTTATCAATAATCTGGCGAACTTTGTTAGACTGCAAATGACCTATAAACTGGAGTGAACAAGAATCAAGGTTATAGTCTTCATATTTAGAAAGAAGCTCCTGCACCCTATTTTCTCCAATATAGCTGAGTCCTAAAGATATAGCGTGATTGATAGTTGCAGCATCGACGGTTTTGGTAGCAGCGAGCAAAGTAATGTCATCCTCACTCTTGCCACATTTCAAAGCAGCCTCAGCAATATTTTCGCATATCGATTTATAGTTATATTCAACGTCAATCAATGAGCTTGCCATCGTACAAATCATCTCCCTCTACAACAACTTCGTCATATAATTTAAGAGTAGAACCACTGATTATCATATCACTATCAGGATTCTCACTGCAAATTACATACTCTTCATCTGAATAAGTAATGAACACTTGCTTAAAGATAAGCTGTCTTCCATACTTTACATAAACACCCTGAACTTTAATATCTTCAGACTTTTCGTTACCGTTTTCATCATACAAGGTTTGTGTTACAAAATCATCGTGTAAAGCTTTTTTGCTCACCTTCAAACCTTCGTAAGTATTCAGAACAATATCTACTGATTCGTTTCTGATCTGAGTTAAAGCGGCATTCATATAATTACATTCAAGTACCACTATAGCCTTATCTTCTCCTGTAAACTGATTTACAGAAACCACCTTGGCAGGTATCAGATCAGACAATGCATATGGTATTTTCACACTTACATCATAGCTATTGTGAGTTATAGCTACAGCCTGTTCGGTAGTTACAGGACAAGCTAAATACCAATTAACACCTTTAATAATTTTGCCTACATATTTGTTTTCACCAATATCAGCAGGCTTAATGTTCTCAATATCAGAATACTTCAACTCCTTGAGATCATCGATAGAAAAAGCATTTTCATATCCATCAATAGTAGAAGTGAAATAACCTGAACTCGTCGTGGTAATCTCACCGATGCTGTTGTGAGTACTGCTTTCAAGCTGAGCTTTCTCTTCTTCGAGCTGAGCGATATTACTATCAAAATTCATCTGGTCACCGGTGATGATTTGCTTACGATAAATAGCAGAAAGCAACTCATTCTCTATGCTTGAAATATTATTGAAATCACGTTTGTTAACGCTTTCAATGAATGATGTGAGTCTATAATCAAGCTGATTGTTAACGGAATCAAGTCCGACGTTAACAGAGTTGCTGATATTATTAAGAGTCTTTAAATCAGCTATTTCATCTTCAATTTCACAAATACGTTGAAAATTTACGGCATCGGATTCATTTTCATATATAGTAGCTATAGTACCATTTGCAGTAACTTTTTCACCATCTGTAACCTGATATGCAAGCACACCGGTTGATGTGTTATCGATATATTCTTCGTCACGGATAACAAAACCACTTGTGCTGATAGTATCGGAAACAGTTGTTTTATATGCTGTTTCAGTAACAATACTATCGCTACCCATAAAGTTAGTTGTCACAAAAATAAACACTATAAATATAAAAACAAGTGCAACAGAAACACCCATGAAAATTCTTTGTGTAAGTTTTCTGGTAGCGATTTTCTGTTCTGTAGTTCGCTTGTTGTATTTACTTTTTTCAGAATGCTTTTGATTATTTTTCATCAAATAATACCTTCTTAATAAGTTCTACTGCGTTATTTAATAATTCTTCTTTAGTCAATACATCAATATTAAACCAATTTATTTTTTCATCTCTGCGAAACCATGTTAGCTGACGTTTTGCATAGCGTCTGGTTTGCATTTTAAGATTTTCAAGACAGCTTTCAAGATCAGCATCACCATTAAAGTATGGCACCAGCTCTTTGTGTCCGATAGCCATAGCAGAGGTTGAGCTATGCTTGACATCAATAAACTCTCTCGCTTCTTCTACCAGACCGTTTTCAACCATAATATCAACGCGCTTGTTTATTCTGTCATACAGAAATTGACGATCAGTAGCGGTGAGTCCGATTTTAACAACATTATAAGGCGAATCGTTCAAACGTGAATTAGCATTGTGTTTAGACATAGTGATACCTGTTGTCTTGTAAACCTCTATTGCTCTGATTATCCTTTTAGGATTTCGGGTTTCTTCAAGTTTTTGGGCAGAATCAGGATCAATTGCTCGTAATTGATTTAAAAGATGTTCAACACCATAAAATTCGTACTCTTTCTGAAGCTCAGATCTTAGGTCCTCGTCACTATCAGAGTCAACAAAAGTTATGTTATCAATCAGCGAATCAACATACAGTCCTGTACCACCAGCTAAAACAGGAATCTTACCACGGTTGTATATATCTAATATTGTTGCTTTAGCTAACTCGCAATACTGAGCAACCGAAAACGATTGATCAACTTCAAGAAAATCGATCAGATGATGAACCACACCATCCATTTCATCAACGGTTGGTTTTGCAGTAGCAATATCCATGCCTTTATAAATCTGCATAGAATCGGCAGAAACGATCTCGCCATTAAAAAGTTTAGCAAGTTCAATGGACAAAGCGGTTTTTCCACTTGCAGTAGGCCCCACAATGCATATCATTGGAATTTTATTTTCAGACATAATAATTACACCCTGCCAAACTGCTTTTCTATCTCGTATTTACTTAACACGATGCACAATGGTCGTCCGTGAGGACAGTATCTTAAACTGTCATCCTTTTCAAGCTGCCTTGCAATATCAATCAACTCTCTATCGGTGCTGATATTACCGGCTTTTATAGCAGCTCTACAAGAAACATTATGATAAATCCAGTCCATTTGCTCTGTGCGTATATCAGATTTATTTTCTGTAAGATATCCTGACATTTCAATAACGGTTTGTTCAATATCTTCGTTTTCAAGATACTGTGGGGCACTTCGGACAAGTATCATACCATTTCCGAAATCCTCAACTTCAAATCCTGCCTCAAGAAACACGTCAATATTATTTATGACGCTGTTATAATCAATTTTATTAAGTGTAACAGCAATAGGTTCTAAAAGCATCTGAGAGTATCCACTACCCTTTTCTGCTTTAAGTCTTTCGTAAATAATGCGTTCATGAGCAGCGTGTTTATCAATAAGTATGAGTTCTTTGTTATTTTTTTCAATAATTATATAAGTCTTAAAAGCCTCTCCTATATATCTGAATGTATCAGTGTCATTCTCTATAAGAGGCTTGATTTTTTCAGCTTTAATAGACTGTTGTTTAACCGCTGAAACTACATCTTTAGTTATAGTAGGCTCAACTGCTTCAGATTCAGTTTTCTCTATAATTAGCTCTTTTACTTCCTCAACCTCATCAACAAAAATATTGATATTGGTTTTTGGTTTAAAGCTATTTTCCAGAGTATTGCTTTTTATAGCATTCTTTGAATAAACATCAAGGGGATTACTGCTATCAGAAACTTTTGTAACAAAAGAAATCGGTTTTTCTTTTACAACTTCCGCACGCTCATCAAGCAAAGAAAATGGATCGAGAGCTTTAGGTTTAACAGATTCAGCTTTAATGATAGTTGGTTCAGTATTAGGATTTGCTGAATTTAAAACTTCATCTCTTTCTCTGAATACCTTTTGAGCAAGTTCAAAAGGATTAACCTTTGGTGCAGGTTTATTCTGGGATAAAACAGCATTTTTTCTTGTGTCGCCTGAAAGCAACGCTGATTTTACACCGTGATATACAGCATCAAAAACAGGACGTTCATTAACAAAACGTACTTCGATTTTTGACGGATGAACATTAACATCAACTGCTTCAAATGCAATTGAAATATTCAGTACACAGGAAGCAAATTTTCCAACCATTACAGAACCTTTACAAGCTTCCTCAACAGCCGCCATAGCTGTGCGACTCTTAACAAAACGACCGTTGATAAAGAAGTTCTGCATATTACGATTAGGACGTGCATTCTGTGGTTTGGATAAATAACCTTTAACACTGACACCATTGAGTTCATAATCAACCGGAATCAATCCACTAGCAAAATCTCTGCCATATACTGAATAGATTGCAGAAAGCAGTTTGCCGTCACCAGCAGTTTTCAGCATCTGCTTAGAATCTTTTATGTAAGTGATAGAAACCTCAGGGTGTGATAACGCTATTTTGTCGATTACATTAGAAACAGCGTTACCCTCACCAACGTCAGTTTTCAAAAATTTCATTCTTGCAGGAATGTTGTAGAACAAATCTCTGATGATAAAAGTGGTACCGTCAGGACAGCCGGCATCATCAAAAGAGACCTCTTCTCCTCCTGCAATCACATATCGTGTTCCAACACTCTCGTCACTTGATTTTGTAATAAGTTCAAGATGTGACACCGCCGAAATAGAAGCCAACGCTTCTCCACGAAATCCTAAAGTTGCAATAGAATCAAGGTCATTTTCTACCTTGACTTTACTTGTAGCGTGTCGTAAAAAAGCAATTTTAATATCTTCACGCATTATACCGCAACCATTATCGGTAACACGCATAAAGGTAGTACCGCCATTCTTGATTTCAACAGTAACAGCTGTAGCTCCTGCGTCTATTGAGTTTTCTACAAGCTCCTTAATAACAGAAGAAGGTCTTTCAACCACTTCGCCTGCAGCAATAAGCTCTGCTACATGTTTATCAAGTACGTTGATTCTGCCCACACGTGTTCACCTCTTTACTCGGACATTTTCTTTAATTCGTATAATAAATTCATCGCTTCAATCGGAGTAAGCGTGTTTATATCTACACTTTTGAGTTTTTCAGATACAGCATTGTTGCTATCCGGAATAAGCGACAATTGATCTGTTTCGTAAGAAATATCCGATTGACGTACAAAAGACTTTTTCTCAATAAAGCCGCTATTGTCAAAGGACAAGTCTTTCAGTATTTCTTTAGCTCTAACTATTACAGAATCAGGAATACCGGCAAGCTTCGCAACTTCGATACCATAGCTATCATCAGCTCCACCCGGAACGATTCTGCGTAAGAATGTAATATCATCGCCACGTTTTTTAACAGCGATGTTATAGTTTTTAACGCCATCGAGCATCTGCTCTAAAACAGTAAGCTCATGATAATGAGTAGCAAACAGTGCCTTTGCACCGAGTCGTTTTTTATCAGCAACATACTCAAGTACAGCTCGTGCAATACTCATACCGTCATAAGTAGAAGTACCTCTACCGATTTCGTCAAGAATAAGCAAGCTTTTCTTGGTTGCGTTAGAAATGATATTAGCAACCTCACTCATCTCAACCATAAAAGTAGACTGACCTGATGCTAAATCGTCGGAAGCTCCAACTCGTGTAAAAATACTATCCACAATACCGATTTCTGCGTAAGAGGCAGGTACAAAACTACCCATCTGTGCCATTAGTACAATGATAGCAACCTGACGCATATATGTAGATTTACCAGCCATATTAGGACCGGTAATAATAGCGACACGATTTGTTTCGTTATCTAAAAATACATCGTTTGGAACAAACGGTGTTGAGTCAAGTAACGCTTCAACAACAGGGTGTCTGCTATCTTTGAGTCTTATCACATTTGACAGATTAACCTCTGGTTTTACATATCTGTTTGATGATGCAACATCAGAAAGAGAAACCAGAACATCAAGCACAGCGATACAATGGGCTGATTTTTCAATTCTGTTAAGGTTTTCTGCAATTTTCTTTCTTATAGCGTCAAACAAAGCATATTCAAGTGCAATAGCTCTGTCTTTTGCACCAAGAATCCTGCCCTCGAGCTCTTTAAGCTCAGGTGTTATATATCTCTCACAATTAGCAAGAGTTTGTTTTCTTATGTAAGTTTCAGGAACCAATTCTTTGTAAGAATTAGTGACCTCAATATAATAACCGAACACACGGTTATATCCGACTTTTAGTTTAGGGATACCTGTGAGTTCTTTTTGCTCAAGCTCAATTTTAGCAAGCAAAGATGTAGAATCATTCATATCGCCAGACAAAACATCCAGCTCCTCTGAGTATCCCTTTTTAATCATACCACCCTCTCGGACTGAAAACGGAGGTTCTTCAACGATAGAGTTATCAATAAGCTCTCTTATATCTTCGAGTGTATCCATATCTTTGTAGATTTCACGCAGATAGCTGGATTTAGAATCACAAAGTTCATCGTGAAGCTGTGGTAAATTAGAAATAGCAGAACAAAGTGAGCGTAATTCTCTTGCATTAGCAGAACCGTAGACAATACGAGTCATCAAGCGTTCGATATCAAAAATACCAACAAGCATAGCTGAAAGCTCAAGGCGTTTTACCGTATTGTTAACAAGTTCTTCAACAGCGCTCTGTCGTTTCAGGATTTTTGCAACATTCATTAATGGATGCTCAACCCATGAACGAATCATACGCTTACCCATTGCGGTTTTAGTGTTATCAAGCACCCACAAAAGCGAATGTTTTTTCTCCTTTGTACGCATTGTCTGAGTAAGCTCAAGATTACGACGAGTGTTGTAGTCAAGGCTCATATACTGGTCGTTTGAGTATAAATCAATTGTTTCAATTCGCTCAAGACCTGTTTTCTGAGTGTCTTTTAAGTAGTTTAAAAGTGCACCAAGTGAAATAATGATATCCTTATTATCTGCAATAACCTCTGCTTGTTTAGCTCCGAACTGTGCCAAAACAGTGTCAGAGCACTCTAAAAATCCGCAAGAATTATCGTCGATAGTGGAGACATAACAAGAAAGCTTGTCTTTGATAAAGTTAAGCAATTCTTTGTTATCCTTAATCTTTCCGCCAAGTATAATCTCTTTTGGTGAATATGAGGTGAGCTGAGTTTTAAGTTCAGCAACAGCGTCTTTAGTATCTACACAAGTAACATTGAGCTGACCTGTAGAAATATCACAAAAACAAAGACCGATATTCTTAGTTGAGGAATAAGCAGAGCAGATATAGTTGTTGACACTTTCATCAAGCATACTGCTTTCCATAACAGTACCAGGTGTAATGACACGGATAATATCACGCTTAACAATACCCTTAGCAGTAGCAGGATCCTCAGTCTGCTCACAGATAGCAACCTTATATCCCTTAGAAACTAAGCGAGCGATGTAACTCTCAGCACTATGGAAAGGTACACCACACATAGGCGCACGCTCCGCCTGTCCACAATCTCTGCCTGTTAATGTGAGTTCCAGCTCTTTGGATGCGATTTTAGCATCATCAAAGAACATCTCATAAAAATCGCCGAGTCTGAAAAACACTATGCTGTCTTTATTCTCTTCTTTAATGCTGAAATACTGCTTCATCATAGGAGAAAGCTCAGCCATTTACCCTCATTCCTTATCTTTAAAAATAACAATTAGTGGCATCCACCACAAGTTGAACAGTCGTGTGTGCATGATGGTGAGAAGTCAGTAGTATCAGGGTCCTCACCGTCAGCAGACTGTGTAATGATAGCCATAACACGCTGCATCACTGTGTCAAGTGCAGTTTTAGCATCGTTATATGCAATCATATTTTCATTTGACATAATGCTTGCATAAGAGCTACGCATTTCTTCGTTTAAAGCTCTGAGCTTTTCTTCGTCTCTATCTTCTTTACATGCCTCGTTATTGATAGCCATTCTCTTTAAGTTAAATTCACCGATAAGATCCTGTAACTCTTTATCGTTATCAGCAGCAGTCTGAGCTGCACGTAAATCTTTATACGCCTTTTCTTCCTGAATAGCATGTCCTAACTGTCTTGCAAGTGCGATTAAATCCATAATTATTACTCCTTTACAATCTCGCCGTTTAATATCCAGTTGCGAGCCTTAGTTATTTTAATATTTATAAATGAACCGATAAGACTTTCATCTCCGGCAAATTCAACTATTATGTTACCTGTTGTGCGACCATTCAGAATACAATCTTTGTTGGAGCATTTTTCCTCAACAAGAACTTTCTGAACAGTGCCTACCATTGTGGCACATCTTTTTGCTGCAATCTCTTCCTGTACTTTCAGAAGCTCTCTAAACCACTTTGACTTTTCTTCATCGGTTGCCACATCTTTCATTTCTGCAGCAGGTGTTCCTTTTCTGCGGGAATAAATGAAGGTAAAAAGTGAAGTAAATTCAACTTCTCTGATTAAGTCAAGAGTTTCTTGAAAATCCTCATATGTTTCACCAGGAAAACCAACAATAATATCGCTGGTGAGAGATAAGTCAGGAATACGTTCTTTTGCGTATTTTATAATTTCAAGATACTTTTCACGGGTATATCTTCTGTTCATAAGGTCAAGTATCTTATTAGAACCAGACTGGAACGGAAGATGCAAGTGATGACTTATATGCTTACTCTCTGCAATAGTATCGATAAGCTCTTTGGTACAATCCTTAGGATGTGAAGTCATAAACCTCAGCCAATAGTCGCCTTCGATTTTGTCAATTTCTTTTAACAATGACGCAAAATTCGGTCTTGGTTCCAGTCCTTTGCCGTAAGAGTTTACATTCTGACCCAAAAGGCAAATGTCCTTGTAGCCTGAATTTATCATCTCTCTAGCTTCTTCAATAACAACTTCTGGACGTCTGCTCTTCTCTCTGCCTCGTACATATGGTACTATGCAGTATGAGCAGAAATTATCACATCCATACATAATCGGTAAGAAGCCTTTAAAATTACCATCACGTTTAATCGGAATACCCTCATAAACGTTCTCATCAGTAACTCCTCTTAAGAACTGTCGTTTACCGTATAACAAGCTGTTATATAGCAGCTTTGGAAACTCATGTAAACAGTTAGTACCAAACACCAAACCAACAAACGGAAAGCTGTCGTGGATACGCTGTGCAACATGTTCCTGTTCCATCATACAACCGCACAAAGCGATAAGAACAGACGGATGCTTACGTTTAATATTCTTAAGTGCTCCGACATTACCAAAAACTCTATCCTCAGCGTGTTCTCTGACAGCACAAGTATTAAAAAGAATAAAATCTGCTTCTTCAACATTCTCAGTAAAAGAAAAGCCTGCTTTATCAAGCATACCTTTAATACGTTCGCTATCAGCAACATTCTGCTGACATCCGTAAGTGCGCACAAACGCAAGTGGCTCTTCTCCACGCTTACGTATAGCCATAAGTTCAGCTGTCAGCGACAAATATTCATTTTGAGATATAGCTTGATTTTCTGCTACTTTGTTGTTCATCAAGGCATTATCCCCCTAATTATGTATTATCCAATACATTTTAGCACAAGAGTTGAGGGATTTCAATAGGCATTTATCATTATATTGCGGTTATTAAA
>JAFUKO010000068.1 GCA_017473555.1 Ruminococcus sp.
CAACAGCGTTCTTCTATGGTAAGATGATGGTAGTTCATATAAATCTCTCCCTTATTTTAGTTGTGTGGTAACTCTATTTTAACAGAGATTTGTATGAACTTCTTCTTTTTTTAACTGTTGCACTTGATAGTATAATTCACCCAGATAAAAACAGCCCGACCTGATATTATACAGGTCGGGCTTTCTTATGCCAAAATATTAAACATTGAATCTGAAAAGTACAACGTCGCCGTCTTTCATAACGTACTCTTTGCCTTCAGATCTGACTAAGCCTTTTTCTTTAGCAGCTGCCATAGAGCCACACTCGATAAGGTCATCGTATGCGATAACTTCTGCACGGATGAATCCGCGTTCAAAGTCGGTGTGGATTGTACCGGCAGCACCGGGAGCTTTTGTGCCTTTCTTAATAGTCCATGCTCTTACCTCAGGTTTGCCAGCTGTAAGATATGAGATAAGACCTAAAAGTGAGTAGCACTCGTTGATGAGTCTGTCGAGTCCTGACTGCTCAAGACCAAGCTCAGATAATAACATCTCTTTTTCTTCCTTATCCATTTCGACAATCTGCTCTTCAAGTCCTGCACAGATAGGGAGCACTGCAGCGTTTTCGGTAGCAGCAAGCTCTTTTACTGCTTTTAAACGTTCGTTGTCCTCGATACCGGATTCAAAATCGCTTTCGCTCATATTAGCGGCATAGATTACAGGCTTGTTTGTGAGTAGCGCAACTTCTGAGAGTAACTTCTTCTCGTCTTCATCACATTCAACTGAACGGGCTGTCTTGCCGTTCTGGAGGGCTTCTTCGACTCTTTTGAAGAAGTCAACCTCGGCCTGATATTTCGTGTCAGCTTTTGTCATCTTCTGAGCTTTGTCGATTCTTCTTGTGATAAGTTCAACGTCTGATAAAATAAGCTCTAAGTTGATTGTATCAATATCACGGATAGGGTCTACAGAGCCTTCTACGTGGATGATGTCGTCGTTATCAAAACATCTTACAACGTGTACGATAGCGTCACACTCACGAATGTTAGAAAGGAACTTGTTGCCAAGGCCCTCGCCTTTTGACGCACCTTTAACAAGACCTGCGATATCTACAAACTCAATTGTAGCAGGAGTGTACTTATCAGGGTCGTACATCTCGGCTAGCTTATCAAGTCTTTTGTCAGGAACTGCAACAACGCCGACGTTAGGCTCGATTGTACAGAAAGGATAGTTTGCAGATTGTGCACCTGCGTTAGTGATAGCGTTAAAAAGTGTGCTCTTGCCGACATTTGGCAAGCCAACGATTCCTAATTTCATTTTTATCTTTACCTCCTAGGAAATCCTGATATATATGGTGTTTTCTGAATCTCTTCTTTTCTATGAGTGCCACAACGAGTGCCACCAAGCATTAAAATACATAGATTTTTATGCAGAAACAAGATTTAGTGCATTTGCCACCATATTGATTTCTTTTAGTTTTTCTTCTTCTGTTATATGAACATATAAATTCATTGTAATTCCTATGTTTGAGTGACCAAGAATCTTTTGCAATGTTTTTGGCAACATACCACCCTCAATGCACCTTGTTGCGAATGTGTGTCTGAGTACGTGCATAGAAAATCTTTTGATGTTTGCTTTATCGCATATCTTAAATAAAGCTGTGTCATAGGTGCTGTTTTTCACTGGTTCGCCTTTTCTGCATAAAAAGACTTGTTCAGCCCATTCATCAGGAATATATTTAATATTTTGATTCTTTGCTTTTTGAGATTTTAAAATCCTAATTGCTTCATCTGTAAGCGGTATTGTTCGGTAACCTGATTTGCTCTTTGGTTCGCCTACTCGCCATGCTCCTGTGGTGTAGCGGTATTCCATTGACCTTTCAATTTTTAATGTCTTTTCTTCAAAGTCAATGTCTTTCCATTTCAAGCCTACAAGTTCTCCTGTGCGAAGTCCTGTTTGAAGTATAAACCTGTATTGGTTTTCGTAACTTTGACCTTTTGCACTTTCCAAGAACTGTTTTTGAATATCAACCGATAAGGCTTCTTTTTTCTCAGATGGCTTTCCCATATCGCTTTTTACAGATTTTTTACAAGGGTTATGTATGATAATATCGTTTTCCTTTGCAAACTCCAACATATTGTAAAGTGCAATTCTGGTCTGATAAATAGTGCTTGTTCGGTAGCCCTCATCAGCCATATTTGTAAAAATCAGCTGACAATGTAAAGGCTTTACTTCTGTCAGTAGCTTTTTACCGATGACCTTTTTTATGTTTATCTGATAGCGTTCTCTGTAGTTTCGTACAGTATTAGGTCTGACGGTTTTTTCTTTAATGCTAATCCAATATTCAAACCAATAATCAACTATCATATTAGAAGCGTGTTCAAGGTCGCTATGTTCATCAATGTATCTTGTATCTACAAGCCATTGCTTAACCTCTTGTAATTTCTTTGAGCGTTTAGATTTTCGCTTGCCGAATTTGTCAACAAATCTTGCACAGTATGTGCCGTTTGATTGCTGATAAATTCCCTCGCCAAGTTCTTTGCCTTTTAAATCCTTTCCCATAATAGTAAGCTCCTTTCAAAAAGAAGCCCCAATATAGCACTATATATAATACCATAATGGGGCTTCAAATTCAATTAGAAAATTGAAATTATTACATTGTTTTTATTAAAGATATTATAAGACGACATTTTGGTTAATGAATTTTTCAAATTCCTTTCGTTTAACTAATTTCTTTCTGCCAACATACAAGACAAAAGGGCATTTAGGGGCTTTCATCAGCTCTGTAAGTTTGTTTTGTCCTATGTTGCTGTATTCAGAAGCTTCAACAATGGTTAAATTAGCCTTTTCCCAAATCGGTACATTTTGTTCCATACAATCACCATTCATTATCGTTAAAATAATAGGATTTGAATAAAACACCTGTATTTGTAAGGAATATACCTTGCTTGTCCTTTGGGATTTTTTCAGCTCCGTCAGAGTTATCAAGAATAATCTGAGAAAGCACCTTGTCAGCTCTACCGCAAATTCTAAAGTCGATGTTGTTTTTTATCTGACCTTTGAGAACATCAGCATCAGGTCTTTGGGTTGCTAAAATAAGATGTATTCCAAAAGCTCGTCCTTGCCTTGCGATAGTGGATAATAGGCTTTCAATTTTTGCAACCTCAGATTTACTTCCCTTGTCTAAGCCTGTTTTGTCAAGAAGTTCAGCTATTTCATCACATGCAAAAACTACCCTTTTGAAAGTACAGTTACATTTCCTGTTGTATGTTTCAATGTTTGCACACTCACAATCAAAAAATAATTGCTTTCTGCTGTTCAGTTCATCAACGATGTATTCAAGGCAATTAATCAACTTTTCCTGTTGAGTAACTATGTTACACTTTCTCTGCCATACTCCGCAGAAATCAACACCGCCTTTAAAATCGGCTACGTGAACTTCAAAGCCTTTTTCAACGCATTGCATTAACAACAATTTGAGCAAGACAGACTTGCCCGAACCTGACGAACCGCCAATAAGAATATGGGGAGTAACTTTTAAGTCTACCTTTTCTGTATCAAGGTGACTTTCGCCAAGTAATAAAACACTTTCGTTATCTGTCAATAGTTTATTATTCCATTCAATCATTTGTGGTAAATCCTTTCTTGTAGTTATTGTTTTTAAAAATACGTGTTGAAAATCTTTGCCTGAATCAACACTCACTATACGGACATTAAGAGCCGTTTCAATATCAGATAGTTTTTTCTCGTATTCTGTAAGAGGGATAGTAGGGGAGTAAAATTCTAGGATTTCAGCTTTTGCTTCTCTAAATCTCGATAACAAAAGAGGTGTGTTTCCAGCTCTGTCTTTAAAGCCGACATTGTAAAGACACATTTCAACTCGTTTTGCTGATAATGGTGTACCTAATATTGATACAATGAGAAGTACACCAATAACTGCAATAGCTATCACTACTAAGCTAAATCCCCATAATAAAAACGTTGATAAAGCAGAGGATGTAATTTTAAGTATGCTATCTCTTGTCATATACCAAGCAAAAAACACAGCGACCAAGAATAGTATTGGAAATACAGATTTCCACTTCTTGCTCCAAATGTTTTTAATACCTGTTAGTAAGCGAACAGAGTTTATGGATTTAAGTATCTTCATCTAATTTCACTTCCTTGTGTAAAGTTTTCTGTTTTGCATTGCCCTTTTTGTCATACTCGACTACATAATTTATTCGCCTTAAAAAAGCATTGTAGGTTTTCGGCTTCTCAACTTGTTCCCGTACATATTGTTTGTTAAGTGGTAAGTTGCTTGTAAATATAACTTTGGTATAACAAGCAACTTTGTCCGTGTATCGTGCAGGCAACATTAAAGGGTAAACATCCAAGAAATTAAGCATATCTTCAATTGGAATTTGAGAAGCGAATTCTTCAAATACAAGCACATCTTGTCCCGAATAGGAATCAAACTTTATGCCGTTTTTGGGATATGTTGTAATTCTGCAAATACTTTCCGCAGGGAATTGTTTATAAATCCCTCTTGTTTTACCAACACCGCTTGCTCCGTATATGTAGGTAACACAAACGCTACGCATACGCTCTCGGTACTTATCAGCAAGAAAAGTTTGTCTGACAGTATCAATTGCATTTGCTCTGAAAATGTGTTGTGGGTATTCAGTTATGATTTCACTTGTAGATAATCCTGAAACAATATCATCAAGAATTTGTGATAACTCAGGGGAGTGTTCTTCAAGTTCAGAGGGGGCTTCTCCGTACTCTCTAAAACTTCCCTCAACACTTGTTTCGGCTTTATCTGTGTTTTCCCATTTTCCTGTTTTAGTTATGTAAGCAATATTGTCGGCAACTGAACCATAGGCTTTGTCGATATGTGCAGTTGTGAATCGTTTTTTTATTGTGGAAAAACGGATTCTGCTGTTAGCATAAATAAACAAGTGAATGTGAGGTGTGCCGTTTTCGCCGATTTCTCGGCTAAGGCAAGCATATCTGAACTTGAACGTATTTAGTATCTTTTCAATCTCACTTTCACTAAAATTATGCTCGTTAGGATTATTAATCGTCAAAAGCCATTTCCGACATTGTATATCCCTACTAATTTTTCTCACCTCGCTTGTGACATTTGTGCCTAAAGGGTAATACTTACCCTTTAGGCACAGCCGTCATTGAAAACGCTCTAAGGAGCGTTTTCAACAACAGCTTTCCTGTCAGTAGTTAATTTTTGCTTTCAACCGGTTTGATACCCTTTGCAGTAGCTCGTACAATGTAGCCGTTTGGTGTCCAAACAGGACACATTTCTAAGCCAATAATCTCAACTTCCAAAGGATTATCTTCGCTTACATCCAACTGTTTGGCGGAAGCATCAACTTTCACCGCAAGTTTTTCATAACCAAGTGCAGGACAAAGAATTTCATATTTAAATGCAACTACTTCATCTGAAACTCTTTTTCCATTCTCGTATACATACACAGGCTTTGAAGATAGAGCCATCAAATCCCTGCCAAGACACTTAGTGTCAAATTTCATTCTGCTAATAATATCCATAGTTTAACCTCCTGATAGTATGTTTCGTAATCGATTACGATATCATCATATCTTACTATTCTTTAAATGAACATGGACAGTTTCCAATAAATTTCCAATATACTTTATTTAATTTGTGATATAATTTTCTCGAGGTGATTTTATGAAAAAACAAAATAATAATCCATATTTAGCAGAGCAAATCAAACGTTTGAAAGCTGTCTTTGAATATTTAAAATTGAAAGGAATATCGCAAACAAGAGTAGCGAAAAAATTCGAACAAGAAATTAATAGGCTTTATGAAGAAGATGAAAAATGTGAAAAATTGAAAGTATTGGATAAAGTTAACGATTGGGCTATATGCGAATATAAAACAGGAAAAAGGAAAAATATTCCAGACGAATTTCTAGAATTTCTACATAAAGAATACAAAATTAACCCTAGATATATTCGACAAGAATCCGAATTAATGCTTACTACTATCAACAGTAAGTTAATGGCATTTGATGAGTTATTCAGTTCATGGAACACTATAGAAAGAACACGAACAACATCTAAAGGCAGAAAAGAATTAAAAAAGTATTTACACCTAAAGTTAGATAAAAACTTTTATGATTTTATGTTAGAATATGGTGATACACTTTTGTCTGCGGTAGATGATGGTATTTTAACTTTAGAAGAAGGGATAAAGACACTTGAAAAAATATATGAAAGTGAAGAAAACTTGCAAGAATTTGTTCTAATACCATGCAAAGATTTCAAACGGATTGTAGCTGAAGAAACAACAAGAAATAAACAATTCCATGAAGTTATTGATATCATTGAGCATATAGATTATTTTAGTGACGATTCTGAAACAGATTGAAATTTTCACTTATAGATAAATCTCCTTATGAGAGTCAAATCTTATAAGGAGATTATTTTTATATCCGATTTTAGGCATTGTCACGCTTAGATTATTTTCTTCTGTATTGATTATTCAAAAAATCTTCATCGTAGGATTTACTATCGCATTTTTAAAAAATTGAAATTGAATATCAAACATTGCCCTGACGGCGTATCGTTATTACTTGCTATTTGACATTAAATATCGAATTTTTATTTTTTACGATTGTAAACCCCATACGATTGAAGACTTTTTAAGCGAATATTTCAAAATTCAGAAAGGAGAAAAAATCGTGACAATTTAAAAATCGGTGAAACCCCACCGAAATCAGAGCTTATTATCGAATATTAAAAATTAAAGGAGTACAGACAATGAAATACTTTACAAATTGCAAAACAGCAGAGGAACTGAAAAAGGAATACCGCAGATTAGCAAAAGAGCTTCATCCCGATTTAGGCGGTGACACAGAAGAATTCAAAATTATGCAGAATGAATTTGAAAAGATGTGGGAACGCTTAAAGAATGTTCATAAAAATTCAGAGGGTGAAACCTATACCAAGGAAAGCACCGAAACAGTCGAAGAATTCATACATATAATTGAAGTACTAACACCACTTAAAAATATACTGGTCGAAATTTGTGGCTCTTGGATTTGGGTGACAGGCAACACAAAAGAACATAAAGATATATTTAAACAGTTGAAGTTTAGATATTCTCACAAAAAACAAGCGTGGTACTATCACACCGAGCCATACAAAAAGAAAGGCAAGCGAGAGTTGACTCTTGACGAAATCCGTGATATGTTTGGCTCTCAGAGTTATCAAAAGGAACCCGAAAAACAGCTTGCATTACAAGATTAAATAGGTTAGGGAAGCGGTCAGCTTCCCTATTATTTTTGTTCCCTCCGCCCACCCTATAATAAACAAAGCCGACAGACTTTTTTATAGTGCTGTCGGCTTGTTGTATTTCTTATTAAGTTTTAGATTGCTCTATTATTCTACTCTGAAACTGCTGAGTATCTCAATCATTTCTTCTTTTTCTTGTTCACTGTAGTTATCTGAAAGCTGTCCTGTAAAAGAAACATTTCCGCTATACCAAAATACAAATTCTCCCGAAGTAGCTTTGTTTACATTTTCTCTGATACCTTCTTCGGTTTTCGGTAATACAGCATAGGAAACATTTCCGTCAACTTTTCTATAATCAGAGTCTGTTCTCATATCTAGTATACCTATTGTTTTGAGCTCAGCGACCATAAACTCTCCTAGGTCTGAATAGTCGGTACTCTGAACATAAGACGGTATGAATTGTGAATTAGCTATTTTAGATACTTTAACTTTTGCCATATTGGTGTTGCTACCGCCACCAATATTTTTGTCGCTAATATGTAAAAAATCAATTCTCGAACCATTGTCATTTTCTAAAGTTACAAGCTCACTTGTAGGAGTTACTTCTTCATTTGTTATAGTCCAATTATTAGAATAATCAAATAAAAACGAAGGATATGTGATAGCATTAGTTTGCCCAAACTTGGTTATATATGTACTGTGCGTTGATAGGGGTGTTGGGTTAGCAACTTCCCATTCTTTTTCCCAAAAAGCAGGGAGGGAAACTTTGAAAATTTCTGCTTCTACTAAATTTTCATCAACAACTGGAACAGTAACGACTATTTTACCGCTTGCTTTTGGAGCTACGCTCAATGCCAACTTGCCGTACATCGTTGGTTCAGATTTTTCGTCAATACCTAAAGCAAGTTCTCCCTCAACATCTCCTGCAATACCGACAGATAAATCTGTTCCTGTACTTCCGTATAGCTTTGTTACCAAGTGAGCATAAATCCCTGCTTCTAACTCGCCTGATGCTTTTGCTTCTGTTTTCCACTCTATACCATCAGAGAGATAATTCTTTTCGTTGATTTCAACGATTTTTCCGGTTTTACTACTGTATTCAAATCCTGATACTCGTTCAGCGTTTACACCTACTGTTGTACCTATCTGTCCTTCTAACTGTGCAGAAACTTCGGCAGATAATTCAAAATCATTTGTGATAACTACTGGCACAGGTCCTATAGAGAATTGTATGTTTGGCAACGACTTGCTTATAATTTCCTTTTCGTATTCACCATTAAAATTGTCTTTATCGTTTTTATCAAACAGTTCTTCTTTGTAGCCTACAAACAAATCGCCACTAGTATCAGTATGAACTGCCATTCCGAAATTTATTTCTCCGTTTTCAATATCAATTTTTAGTTCAAAATAAGTGGCAACTTCTACTTGTCCATTAACTTGCAAACTTTCTCCCATTTTGTCGTCAAGCTCTATCATAACACCTAATCCGTTTTCGCTCGGCTTGATTTTTACAGCAGAAGTTTTATTAATATTCAAATTAGAATTGTTGTTATATGCAAGTGATTGAACAACTGGATCGTTGGTGGCAGTAGATAAATTTAATGTCATAACGCCGTTATCAATCTCGTCCATATTTTTGACTTCTTCATCAGTTATAACGAATGTTTTAATAATATGGGCTTCCTCAAATACATCTGTTAAAACAGCATATTCTGTTTGATATTCATAAACACCATTTGATTTTGTTACACCAGTTATTCTGCGAATGAAACCATTTGGGGCAGAGTCGATTATGCCAGCAACTATAATATCACCAGTTTTATATTTAGGGTTACTGGTAAAAGATATTGAATCTTCCGTAACATTTTTCGGTTGAAAATCAATGTCTGTTTCAGATGTAATTATATTTACATTATCTTTGATTTTTACATTGTCGCTGTAATTGTTTTTATTGTCGTTATTGCCATTATCTTTTCCGCTGAAAAAGACGATAGACAATGACAATAGCAATATGACTATAGCTAAAACCACACCTACGATTATGGCTACTTTTTTACCTTTATTCATGATAGTTTGTTAGCTCCTGTTTTCTACCTTTATTTTTTTACAACAAACGGAGAAGTTTCCTGTCCTAATCCCTCAATTTCTGCATTTTCTACATCCATAACAGCAGTTATATCAGTTTTGGTAACAGAAAGAGCACTTGAATCTTTAACCACCCAATCTCCTGCTTCTAATTTCATTGTAAGGGTTGTCATATCAATAGTGCCAGATACTTTGTAACTTCCTGCTTGGCTGTTCTTTGTAATTGTGTCAGGTGTATAGCTGTAAACACCTTTAACCTTTCCATCTTCTGTGACTTCTTCAATGTCAAGAGAAGCCTTTCCGCTGAAAGGAGTTCCAGTATATGTTCCGTTCCATTTGCCTTCAATGTCTATTGACTCTACTTTGGCGGTGATGACAACAGGTTGAAGCAACCAACTGCCCTCGTAATCATACAGAATCTGAGCGTCAAGAGAAATCTTGGCATTTGGTTTTGTTAATGTTGCTTTGCAGAAGTATCTTCTTATTGAACCTCTAGATTCTACGCTTTCTTTGTATACCTCAAAATCTGAAATCTCAGCTTCGGTCATTGTCAAAGTCTGACTGTTAGATGTATCGGCACATATGGTTACTTCGTTTTTTACTAACTCAGCTAATAAATCTTCATCTGTTATTTCTAAAGCACACTCAGGTTTATCAGAAACAGTAAACTCTCCGTCCTGTGAAACGGTATTTAATTCCCACTTGTTAGTAAATTCAAATTCAAGTTTTAACTTGCCTTTAGCTTGCTGTACTTTATCATTTACTGTCAAAGAAACTGTAACAGTGTCTGTCTTTTCTTTAAGATTTGTGTCCTGACTTTCTATTGTTACGTATGTTACATCGTTTAAGTACCAAGTTTCTTCACCTATACCAATAGGTGTGTCTTTCAGTGATGCAGTAATAATATCCTGATTTACACCTTTAATCGGAGTAATTGTGGACTTGTCTTTGTCTACCTGAAAAGCGGTATCGAAAACATACTCTTTGTCTGCTGAATAAAGATATGTAGCCATAAAGTAATCTGTATACTCAGCTACATCATCACTTGACATAACTTTGATTGATACAGAAGTGTCTTTCTTTTCATCAGACTTGTATTCTAAGATTTCAATATCGTCTATTGTTTGGTCGCTTGATAAAATTTCGCTCACAATAGGCTCAATGTCCTGTCTTACTGTTTCTTTGCTTATCTTACCTGAACAACCTGTAAGAAGCATAAGGACGCATACCATAATGACTGTAATTGATGCTATTCTTTTTCTCATTTCAATTCTCCTTTGGATTTTTTCTGTTTGGTTTATTTTGGCTTATGTCTGTTTGTTCGACACTAACCCTTATTAACTGATATTATATACCATTTGTTTCGTCCTTGCAATATGTTTTGCAATGCAAATAATATGTGCATTTATCAATGCTTATTATTCTTCTATTATGCAATATAATAGTATTGTAGGAGGTGTTCAAATGGCATTTCAATTAAAACCAAACAGAAAAGAATCAGAGAATAAAACAATTAGATTTCCGCTTCCACTTATCGAAGAAATAGAAGCTGTAATAACAAACCAAGATGTAACTTTTTCAAGCTTTGTTATACAGGCTTGTGAGTATGCTTTAAAAAATATGGATACATCTGAACACGAGCCAGAGTAAATGGTATTAAAACAAAATCATACACCAAGAAAAAATCCCTAAACCTCATTTTAATTTGAAGTTTAGGGATTTGCCATTATTCGTCTAATTTATGATATTCTTTTATTTCAGTAACTTTACTGTTAATTTTATCGCAAAATGATTTATTAATAGTAGCTGTAATATAGTCATTTTTGTTTTGGTAACAGTTTTCTATTCTGTTTTTTAGTGCAGTAAGGTTTTTAACCGTTTCCTTTACCTCGTAATTATTCAAATAATGATTATCGCAAAAACTTATATCAAGTAACATAAAACACATATCTCTTTTCATAGAATTATCGCATTTTAAATACTTTTGATAGAACAAGTCTAGCATTTCAGCATCAAAATCACCGATAAGTTTGCGTTTAAAGTTATACAAGTTTTTGATACCATCCGATTTAAGGAATTCTAATAGTTCTCTTCGGTTTTCTAATACATATAGTTTTTTATCGAGCTCCTCGATATTGTCATATAAACTATATGCTTCCTCATCAATTTCAGATTTTTCAGAAAAAGTACGTCTTTTAGGTTCTTGAATTTCAAAATTAAGTATTCTATTTTTTCTGCTTTCAAATCCTTCGTTTAATTTTGAATAGTCTATATCACAAGGCAGGGAACTTGAACAGTCTTTTAGAAAATGTATTTTTTGTAAAAGACTTATCAATTGGTCTCTGTTAAGGTTTCCTCCGTATGCCATTTTCATAACTTCTGGCATTCCTTTTTCAATATCAATTTGTGATAAATCCCAAATGCTATAATTAAGAAACTTTTCGGTAACAGTGCGTTTTTGAGGATTGAATTTACTATTTACTTCGTTTGTAAATGATTCTTTATCCCATACACCCTTAACTATCCAATCTTGAAAAGCCTTTAATTCAAAAGTACTGCTCCACTTAGAAAATACATTATCAATTTTAGCACTTGAAAAGAGGAACTCATATTCACCTTCACAATATAATCCACTCTTGAAGCTAAATAGAATTGCTCCAAAATGATAGAATAAATTTGACTCTAATCCACTTGGAATGTTTAAACCTATTAGTGCTTCGTGTATTCGCTCATAATCTGTTATAAAAGCCTTAACTGAGCGAAAGTTATCACTATCACTTTCTGTAAAAATACAGTAAATTAAATCTCTATTATCTGCTAAAAACTTGCGATAATCTTTAACGGTTTCTTCATAAGAATTTATTATTGAATCAATAGTGGTTTTATAATCTGTTTTTATTTTAACTGTTCGTGATATTAGCTTTTCTTTAAACTCAGAGTATTTGTATTCGTTATCCTCAGTGTTCCCCTCTTCGCTGGTAGTTGTTTCTTTCTCTTTATTCGTTATTTTATCTTCGTCTGCAATTATTATAACTTTGATTCCTTTGTTTTCAGAATATTCATTAATCACACCCATTAATTCGATTCTGTCGAGTTTAGAACGCTCGAAATCGTCAAAAAACAATACTAACTTTTTCTTTACTATATGATTCTCAGTTTCAGCTTCGGCACAGTAACAGTTGATCTCTTTTTCTACATTGAAATAATCCTGCCAACGAACGTTGAGCATTTTGTTTATGCTTTTAGCTATGGGATACGCTTCACCTAATATTTCGGTTGCATGCACCGAAAAGTCTTTAACGCGAGAAAATACTTGTTTCGATTTATCTTGTACTTTTTCAAACCCTCTGCTAAAGAAAACTTTATTCTTAATTTCATTATGCAACAGCTCTATTGAATCAACACCAAACAAAGAAATTAAAACAGCAACATATTCTTTCCCATTATTTAATTCTTTAATTGTATGACGAATTAAGTGAGTTTTTCCGCACCCCCATTTACCTGTAACTAAAAGAGCACCAGTATCTGATTTTTGCGATATGTAATATTTAATTTCCTCAGAAGTATTCATAAACATCCCCCGATTCTATAAAATTCATAATATTGTATAGGACAAAATCTATACAAGCATATTATACACCCTACGACAATTCTGCACAACTCTTGTTTTTTTATTAACACCATTATGGATAGATTATAGTTTTTTAAAACTAAAAAACGGCACAGAAAAATCTGTACCGAATTTGTGTGAATGAATATGAAATTTGGCTATATAGGACTTCTTATTTTATCTGTGTTTTATTATTTTATCGAGTGCCACAACGAGTGCCATTTTTGTGTGAAATATATAAATTTATATGAGTATACATAACGCAAGAAATCTAAAGAAAATCCCTGTTTAGAGTGTATATAAATATACAAGCATTTATGCACAGATATATGAAACAGGTCGGTAAATAACGATTCCTAGTTTCATATTATTCTCCAATCTTTGAGGTGTTGCTCAAAAAAGAAATTTGTAGTATGATATTAAAAGACAGTATAACACATTTTGTTTGCAAAATAAAGATATTTTTTAAGGAGAACACAATGAAAAAGTACGATATAGCACTTTTTGACCTTGACGGCACTATTTCCAAGAGTGCCGAGGGTATAAAATATTGTCTTAAAAAGACACTTGATATAATGGAAAAGGAGCACCCTGATTTATCTGATTACAGTAAATATATCGGACCACCGCTTTTGTTTACTTTCCAGAAGCTATGTGGCCTGACACCACAAGAGGCCCAGAAAGCTGTTGAGATTTATGTCAAGTTATATGATGTTGATGGTTTAAGACAGAATAAATTATTTGACGGTATTGAGGATGTGCTGAAAGCCTGCAATGAAAATGGTATTAAAATCGCTGTGTGTTCTTCAAAGCACGAGGCTATTGCTACAGAGGTAGTAAAATTACTCGGCGTTTACGAATACTTTGACGAAATTTGCGGTTCTACTATCGATGGCTCCAGAAAAGAAAAAGAAGACCTTATTCCGTATGCTCTTAAAAAGCTCAACGCAAAAGGTGATGAGCGTGTCGTTATGATAGGCGACACAAAATTTGATGCAAAAGGAGCCGTGCACTGTAATGTGGATTTCATCGGTGTGACATATGGTTACGGCACTTTGCAGGATATGATAGATGCAGGCGGAAAAGTTTTTGCGTCATCTTCACAAGAACTCCACAATTATCTGGTTTAATAGCAATGGACAAAATACATCCTTGTCATATTTGCGTAAAGCCTGAAATATATAATGATAAGGATTGTATTAAGAGGTGCTACAATGTTTGTAATTGCCGTAAAGTCTAAGCTCACAAGAAAAAAAGCCGTAATTGTTGCAACAATAGCTGCTGTACTCGGTATACTTGTTGCGTTTGTATGTATTTCGGCTTTTTCTCATAACCCACCATCCTCTGCATATTGCGAGAGTTATGGTGAGTATTCTACTCTTGCACAAACCGATGAGCAGGTCGAAGCTTTTGCACAGCAGTTTTATGAAGTTGAGAAGCTTTACAGCTTGCAGGAGGTATATGTGCCTGTAAAGTTTAATGATGTTTATGAGCAGTATAACGAACTTCAAAAACTGCAGGGGCTTGATTTAGAGCCATATCAGGGTGAAAAATGCAGGTTGTATATGTACTCGCTTTCGGATTTTGATATCGACGGAAAGCAAGGAATTATGTCTGTTATTGTGTATCGTGGCAAAGTAATAGGTGGCGATATTTCAAATCAGGTTAAGGATAGTACATACTTTACTTTCTATGGGGAGCAGGTGAGCTGATATGGAGAGGCTGGACAAGTTTATATCGACACAGACAAGCTACTCGCGAAAAGATATCAAACGTCTTTGTAAAAGCTGTGACATAACAGTAAATGGAAATATAGTGAAAAACAGCGATTTGAAAATTGATCCGGAAAATGATGTTGTGTGCGTGTGCGGAGAAACTATCTGTTACAAGCAGTTTGTTTACTATATGATGAACAAGCCAAAAGGTGTTCTTTCTGCGAGTAATGACAGAAATGCTACAACGGTTGTTGATATTCTTCCTGATGAGTTCAAACGTAAAAATCTGTTTCCTGCGGGCAGGCTTGATAAGGATACAACAGGTCTACTGATAATTACTGATGACGGCGATTTTGCTCACAGGATGCTTAGCCCGAACAAAAAGGTGTACAAGCATTACGTGGCAACACTAGATAAAGAGCTCGACGATACAGTCAAAGAGCGTTTTGAAAGTGGTATAGTGCTAGCAGACGGTACAGTATGTCAGAAAGCGTATTTTGATAAGCTGTCGGCTAATACAGCCCTCGTCAAAATTTGTGAGGGTAAGTTTCATCAGGTAAAGAAAATGTTCCTTGCTTGCTCATATACGGTTGTCGAACTCGAAAGAGTGCAGATAGGGGCGTTGAAACTTGATAGTAATCTTGCACAATCTGAAGTACGAGAATTGACAAAAATTGAAACACTACAAGTTTTTGATGGAAAAATTGACTAATTTTGACCTTATATTTTTTACTTATGGGAATATTATATAAAAATTAAGTCAAATATTTAGTGAAAAAATAGGTGGTATTATGCGAAATATTGTGTTACAATACTATCTGGATATAAGTAGTTGTGTATTCGCACGCTATTATTGGAGGTTTTTATATGGCAAAAGTATCATTACAACACATTTACAAAATTTATGATGGCGGTGTAACCGCAGTTACAGACTTCAACCTCGAAATCGAGGATAAGGAATTTATCATTCTCGTTGGCCCTTCAGGTTGTGGTAAATCTACTACTCTTCGTATGATCGCTGGTCTTGAAGATATTTCAAAGGGCGAACTCTACATTGGCGATATGCTCGCTAATGACGTTGCTCCTAAGGATAGAGATATTGCGATGGTATTCCAGAACTACGCTCTCTACCCACATATGACAGTATATGACAACATGGCTTTCGGCCTTAAGCTCAGAAAGATGCCTAAGGAAGAAATCGCTAGAAGAGTTGGCGAGGCTGCTAGAATCCTCGGTATCGAAGAGTACCTCGACAGAAAGCCAAAGGCTCTCTCCGGTGGTCAGAGACAGCGTGTAGCACTTGGTCGTGCTATCGTTAGAGATCCAAAGGTATTCTTACTTGACGAGCCTCTCTCAAACCTTGACGCAAAGCTTCGAGCTAACATGAGAACTGAGATTTCTAAGCTCTATCAGAGACTTGGTACAACATTTATCTACGTAACTCATGACCAGACAGAGGCTATGACAATGGGTACAAGAATCGTTGTTATGAAGGACGGCTTCATTCAGCAGGTTGATACTCCACAGCACCTCTACGATATGCCTTGCAACGAGTTCGTAGCTGGCTTTATCGGTTCACCACAGATGAACTTTGTTGACGCTAAGCTCGTAAAAGAGGGCTCAAAGTTTGCTCTTAAGTTTGACGAGTACACAATCACTCTTCCAGACTCAAAGAACAAGGACAACTGCTTAGAGCCATATGCTGGCAAGGATGTTCGTTTCGGTATCCGTCCTGAGCATGTTCATGACGAGCCTGACTTCCTCGCTAAGTCAACTAACAAGATTAAGGCTAACGTTGACGTTACTGAACTTATGGGTGCTGAGATTTACCTCTATGTAAACATCGGTGGTATTCCAATCACAGCTAGAGTTGAGCCAACATCAACAGCTAAGCCTGGCGACAACATCGAAATCGCATTTGACCTTGAGAAGCTCCACATCTTCGACAAGGATACAGAGTGCACAATCACTAACTGATTTTAGTGAAAAACGGCTGATTTTTCGCAATTTAGCACGATTTTCATATAGTTACTAAATTGTAATTTTAGCCTTGTTTTCTGACAACTTATGACAATGTTACTATTGTAAGTGTTAGTATATCTTTTGTTTATTTTGCCCTTTGCAAACGGGAAAACCCGATTGCAAAGGGCTTTTTGCGTGTTTTTGTGCATGTTGACATATCGTTTGTGCAAATTACCATTGTGAAATATTTATGAATAATTTGTTCATTTTTTGTGTATAAACATCATTAAAAGATGTCGAATTTAAAAAAAAGGTTGATTTTTAATTTCTTTTTGTGTGAAATGTATATGATAACGTGGGGATTTTATTGAAAGTTCCAAATCGTTCGGTATTTTGACTATTATTATTTTCGGAGGCTACTATGTCTAACAGATTATTTCAGGGCGTAATCCATCAGATGAAGGATGCTATCGACAGAACTATTGGTGTTGTTGATGAGACCTCTGTAGTTATTGCATGCTCAGAGCTCGGCAGAATCGGTGAGGTTAATGAGAATATCAACTCAGAAACTCTTTCCGCTACTGTGCCTTTTGTTATCAACGGCCACACATTCAAGTCATTCGGCTCAAGCTCACGAGCAGAATACGCAGTTTTTGTACAGGGTAACGATGACGTTGCTCAGAAGTACGCACAGCTTTTGGCTGTTTCTCTTTCTTCTATCAAGCAGTACTATGATGAAAAGTACGATAGATCTAACTTTATTAAAAACGTAATACTTGATAATATTCTTCCGGGCGATATTTATCTTAAAGCGAGAGAGCTTCGTTTCAACAGCGAGGTTACTCGTGTTTGTATGATTATTAAGATTACATCAAAAACTGATATTTCCGCGTTTGATATCGTACAGAACCTTTTCCCTGACAAATCAAAGGATTTCGTTATCAATATTAACGAAACAGATATCGTTTTAGTAAAAGAGATTAAACCTGGTATTGAGGGCAGAGATCTTGAAAAGCTTGCAGGCTCAATTGTTGACACACTTTCTACAGAGTTCTACACACACTGTGTTGTAGGTATTGGTACAACTGTTGTTGGAATCAAGGACCTCGCTCGCTCATTCAAGGAAGCTCAGGTTGCTCTTGAAGTTGGTAAGGTATTTGACACTGAGCGCACTATCATCAGCTACGATAACCTTGGTATCGCACGTCTTGTTTACCAGCTTCCTACAACACTTTGCGATATGTTCTTAAAGGAAGTGTTCAAGCGTGGTTCAATCGAGAGCCTCGATCAGGAAACACTCTTCACTATCCAGAAGTTCTTTGAGAATAACTTAAACGTTTCTGAAACATCAAGAAAACTCTTTGTTCACAGAAACACTCTCGTTTACAGACTTGAGAAAATCAAGAAGATCACAGGTCTTGATTTACGTGAGTTTGAAGATGCTATCGTATTCAAGGTAGCTCTTATGGTTAAGAAATACTTAACAGCAAGCCCTACAAAGTTCTAATGCATATTAGTTAGGCAAATACACACCTAAAGACGCACTGTGCATATTGCGGTAATTGCACTCTGCAATAATTACAAGCGGTTTTTTAAGGACGGTTAATATGATTGAATTTCGTAATGTATCCAAAACATATTCTAACGGTACACACGCGTTAGATGGTGTCAACCTCACTGTTGATAAGGGTGAGTTTGTATTCATCGTTGGTGCGTCCGGTGCCGGAAAAAGTACTTTTCTGAAGCTTATCATGCACGAGGAAACACCAACTTCAGGTGCTATAATCGTAAATGATATGCATCTTGAAAAGTTAAAGAGAAGAAAAGTGCCTTATTTAAGACGTACAATGGGTATCGTATTCCAGGATTTCAGACTCATCGGTAAAATGACGGTTTACGATAACGTTGCGTTTGCGATGCGTTGCATCGGCAAAAAAGGCAAAACTATCAAAAAGAGAGTTCCGTATATTCTCGACCTTGTAGGATTAAAGGACAAAGCACACAACAAACCTAGCGAATTATCAGGTGGTGAGCAGCAGCGTGTAAGCTTAGCCAGAGCTCTGGTTAACAACCCTGCTATGATTATTGCCGACGAGCCTACAGGTAACATTGACCCTGAGATGTCCTACGAGATTATTGAGCTTCTTTCCGAAATTAACAAAAGAGGTACTACTGTACTTGTTGTTACTCACGAGCACGAGCTTGTTGAGAGCTTCAACAAGAGAGTAGTCAGAATCGAAGGCGGTAGAGTTGTCAGTGACAGCAAAGACAACGATACAATGGTTGCCATCTGATTCGGAAAGGAGATTGATATGAATTTTAGTAGTTTAGGCTATCTTATTAAAGAAGGCTTTAAAAATATCTGGTCTAACAGAATGATGAGCCTTGCATCAGTCGGCGTACTTATTTCCTGTCTTATTCTCACAGGCTCTGCTGTTATGCTTACAGTAAACGTATCATCGATTGTTGCATCTGTCGGTGACTCTAACGTTACAACAGTTTACCTTGATGACGAGCTTTCTGAGCTTGAGGCAGTATATGTCGGTAAGTCAATTGAAAAGGTTGATAACATAACAGACGCTACCTTCTATCCGAAGGACGAGGCTATCCTTGCATATAAGGATGTACTCGGTGAGGAAGTTTTTGTTAATATGTCCGGTGACGATAACCCACTTCCGCACGCATATCACGTTGTTATGTCTGATTTGTCACTTTACGACCAGACAGTTGAACAGTTATTAAAGGTTGAGGGCGTTAACTCGGTATCATCCAGAAGTGATGTTGCTGAAAAGCTAACAAGCCTTAATACTCTGGTTACAATGATGAGCTTCTGGATTATTCTTGCTCTTGCAATTATCTCACTGTTCATCATTTCTAATACAATCCGTATGACAATGTTCTCGCACCGTTTCGAAATCAGTATCATGAAGTCTGTCGGTGCTACTAACGCTTTTGTAAGAACACCATTTGTTATCGAAGGCGTTATCATTGGACTTGTTTCTGCTGGATTCTCAATTGGTGCACTGACACTGCTGTACGATGCGGTTGTTAAAGCAGTTCAGAGCATTCTGCCATTTGAGTGCGTGCCATTCACAGACGTTATGTGGACTATTATCATCTCATTCGTTGCGGCTGGTGTAGTAGTAGGTGCACTCGGTTCATGGCTTTCTATTCGTAAATATCTTAAAAAAGAGGGTAACGAAATACTCGGTTGGTAATTGTTTTCTAAAATTTCCCGACCCAATGCAAAAAGGAGTAAATTATGGTTAAACGTATCATATCATGTATTATCTGCCTTATTATGACTCTTGGCTGTGTGCTTACAGCGACAGCTACAGATATCGACTCAATCAAAGAACAGCAGGCTGCACTTGAGCAGCAGAGTGCTGAATATCAGGCTGTTTTAGATCAGAAAAACGCTGAAGTAGCAGAACAGCAGGAGTACGTTGATGCACTCGTAGGCAAGGTTGAGACTGTTACACAGGAAATTCAGCTGAGCCACCAGAAGATTGATGCTCTCGACGATGAGATTGCCGAGAAAACTAAGCAGATAGCTCAGAAAAACGCTGAGATTGAAGAGAATATGGATATTCTCCGTCAGCGTATTAAAACTATCTACATAGCTGGTGAGGTTTCTTCACTTGAAATCATCTTAGGCGCTAAGGACTTCTCTGATTTTCTCGATAAGGTTCAGCTTGTAAAGAGCGTTTCAACTCACGACGAGGAGCTTATCAATGAGATTCAGGGACAGCTTGACCTGATTAACAAGGAAAAAGAAGCTTTACAGCTTGATAAGGTAGAACTTGAGGAAGAGGAAAAGAATCTCAAGGATAAGCAGGAAGAGCTGAATGGATTGCTCGAAGAAAATAAAGAGACACTTGCTAACTTACAGGAAGAGTCTGACGACATTTTACATCAGCTTACTTTAACTGAAGACCAGATCAGCCAGCTTGATGCTGAACTTCAGGAATACTACAGACAGCAACAGCAGCAACAGCAACAACAGCAGGGCAGCAGCGGTGGTAGTTCAAGCGGTGGTTCAACACCTGCTCCATCACGCCCATCAGTAACACCACCTGCAGGTGGCGGTTATGTGTGGCCTTGTCCTGGTTATTTCAACCTCACATCTCGTTTTGAGGAGTGGCGTGGCTATTATAACCACGGTGCTATTGATATCGCAAGTGGCGGTATCATGGGTGCTACAGTTGTAGCGGCTGACTCAGGTACTGTAGTTGCTACTAACACAGGCTGTCCTCATAACTGGGGTAAGAACTACTCCTGTGGCTGTGGCGGTGGTTATGGTAACTACGTCTGGATTAACCACGGCAACGGTAAGGAGACTGTTTATGCCCACCTTACATCTGTCGCTGTTTCAACAGGTCAGTATGTATCAGCAGGTCAGTACCTTGGTACTGTAGGTTCTACAGGTCACTCAACAGGTGCTCACCTCCACTTTGAAACTCGTTATAACGGCGTTAAGTACGACCCAATGAGCGAGTACTGATAAGGCAATCTATACTAAATGAACAACCCTCTGCATATACTCTAGTAGTTTATGCAGGGGGTATTTTTATGCTTACATCACTTGATATAGTAACACCAACATATAATTCGGTGCTTAGAAAGTTGATTTCTAAACTGATGTTTGACACAATGCGTGTTGATATTATAAAGTTCACAGATATAAAACTCAAACAGATTGTGTATACAAATCGCAGTGGAAGAATTAACTGGAAAAAAATCGACAAAGAAGTGCTTGCTCAACGAAATAGATTGCTATGTAATAGAAAGATTGAACTTCCCTTAAACTCAGGATATAAGCGGTTTGATAGCTCTGAGCTTAAAACAAGGTTATGCACAAATATGTCAATTAGCTTGTTGTGCAGATTGCAGGATAAAAAGCTTTGTGTCGGTATTCTGGACATCGATGCATCATTTACCGGTTTGCCAAAGCATCTGCTGAGATATACGGATAATGTCGTTGTTGTAACAAAAGAAACGGATATATATACTCAGGTCAGCGAGGAGATATTAAACGAAACAGGAGCACCTATAAGGCTGTCAAAAAGTCTAAAATCATTGGAAATATGTGATTTGATAATAGCACCAAAAGGTCTGATAAATGAGCTGAAAATAAAGAAAAATGCGATAGTACTAACGACAAAGAAACCGAAGAAGGTGTATGACGCAACAGTAGTTTATGACTACAAGATAGAGCTAAGTGGCGAGCTTGAAAGTGTGTGTCCGAAAAACCTATCCCATACATATTTTGCATCAGCCCTTTATACTATGTGTCATATGTATAAGCTCGGGTCTTTAGTACCATCTCTATGCGTGAGCGATAACAAGGTGCATACACCATCATCATTAAAAGTTTTGATGGAGAATATCACAGATAAAACCTTGACATAACGCCGAGAAATGCTATAATACTAACTATGCGTAGACAATTATTCCTAGTTTAAAAGAAAGGATACTTATATTATGGCTAAACCGGTTATGCTTACAGCTGAAGGATTAAAACAGCTGGAAGAAGAACTCGATTTCTTAAAAGGCGAAAAACGAAAAGAAATCGCAGAGAAAATCAAAGTCGCTCGTTCATACGGCGACCTTTCTGAGAACAGCGAGTACGATGATGCTAAAAACGAGCAGGCTATTTTAGAGGCTCGAATTGTAACAATCGAAGCTACTCTCAAAAACGCTGTCCTCATCGACGAAAATGACATCAGTAATGAGTCCATTCACATCGGCTCAAAAATTAAAGTTGAAAACATCAAGATGGGCAAGACTTTTGAATACAAAATCGTTGGTTCAAATGAGTCTAACCCAAAAGAGGGCAAGATTTCTGACGAGTCACCAATCGGTATCGGTTTACTTGGCAAGAGTGTAGGCGACGTTGTAGAAATCGAGGCTCCTGCAGGAGTTATCGCACTCAAGGTGCTTGAGATTTCAAAATAAGATTTTTCGGGCGGCTCTTAAGTCGCCCTTTTTAGGTTTATTGAAAGAGGGATTTTTATGGCAGAAAATCAGAACAAGAATCAGAATCAGGAAAATTTATCAGAGATTTTACAGATCAGACGTGACAAATTAACAGCTTTACAGGAGGCTGGTCAGGACCCGTTCCTCGTTACAACTTCGGATAGAGATATTATGTCAAACGAGGTTATAGAGCGCTTTGAAGAGCTCGAGGGCAAGGACGTTTGTGTTGCTGGTCGTATTATGTCTAAACGTGGCAAGGGTAAGGTTATGTTTATGGACATTCATGATCGTGGCGGTAAAATCCAGATTTTCGCTAAGTTTGACGACTTAGGTGAGGAGATTTACAAGGGCCTCAAAAAGTGGGATATCGGCGACATTATGGAGGTCAAGGGCTTTGTGTTCAAGACTCAGATGGGCGAAATCAGTATTCACGCTAAGGCTGTTAAGCTTCTTTCAAAGTCACTCCTTCCACTGCCTGAAAAATATCATGGTCTTACTAACACTGACCTTCGTTATCGTCAGCGTTACGTTGACCTCATTATGAACCCTGATGTTAAAGAAACATTCATCAAGCGTAGTGCTATCATCAAGTCTATCAGAGAGTATCTTGATAATAACGGCTACATTGAAGTTGAAACACCAATTTTAAATACTATCCCTGGTGGTGCTTCTGCTCGTCCTTTCACAACTCATCACAATACTCTTAACCTCGATATGTATATGCGTATTGCAACAGAGCTTTACTTAAAGAGACTTATCGTAGGCGGTATGGAAAGAGTTTACGAAATCGGCAGAAACTTCAGAAACGAGGGTATGGACGTTAAGCACAACCCTGAGTTTACTTGTATTGAGTTCTACGAAGCATACACTGACCTTTACGGTATGATGGACAGAACCGAACAGCTCATCAACAAAGCTTGTGTTGCTGTTAACGGTACTGACCAGATTGAATATCAGGGTGATAGCATCAGCTTAGCACTTCCATTCAAGCGTGTAACTATGATTGACGCTGTTAAGGAGCACACAGGTATTGACTTTAACGAGTTCTACTGTGATACAGAAAAGGCTAAGGAAGTTGCTAAAGAGCTTCATCTTGAAGTTAAGTCAACAGACACATGGGGTAACATCTTAAACACAGCTTTTGAAGAGTATGTTGAAGATAAGCTCATTCAGCCTACTTTTGTATGTGACTATCCTGTTGAGGTTTCTCCTCTTACAAAGCGTAAGCAGGACAAGCCTGAGCTTGTAGAGCGTTTTGAACTTTTCTGCAAAATCGGCGAGCTTGCTAACGCTTACACAGAGCTTAACGATCCGATTGACCAGAAAAAGCGTTTTGAGCACCAGCTGATGCTCAGAGAAGCTGGCGACGACGAGGCTAATATGATGGACGACGATTTCGTTACATCTCTTGAGTACGGTATGCCACCAACAGGCGGTGTGGGTATCGGTATCGACAGACTTGTAATGTTACTTACAGATTCTGCGTCAATCCGTGACGTTATCCTCTTCCCAACAATGAAGCCGATTGAAAAGTAATCAGACATAAATTAAGGACTATGGCATTTAAAAATGTCATAGTCCTTTTTTAGGAGGATATATGAAAAAGAGTTTTACGCTTGGTTGAGATTTACTGTTACTGTAAGTGTCACAGGTCCGTTTATATCTGTGCCGCAATCGTATGTGTAGACTATAGGTGTATCATAGTTGTATGAGCTGATAATGTTGCCGTTTTTCTCAGCACCGCTTACGATAGACACTCTATCAGAGTCGATCCCTTCGAAAACTTCTGTGATATCAAATGCGTCTTTCCCGACTTGTAAGGAAATTGTACTCTCATAAATTTGTGTATCCAGATTATTATTTTTACCGATATTTATCCATGCAAGCGGATTACCATTTACATTGAGGTAAGTAAGGGCGTCGTTCTTGCTTAAATCAAGACCGCTTAACTTGCAGTTTGATACATCAAGATATTCAAGCTCAGGATTGTTTGATAAATCAAGGGAAGAAAGCTGTGTGTTGTAAGCAGAGAGGGTCATTAGCTTTTTGTTGTTGCTGGTATCGATATGGCTGATGTTTGTTGCATCAAAAGCGATACCTGTCAGTTCAGTGTTGTCGCTTATATCAAGCTGTGTAACACCGGTTGCTGTAAGGTCAATGAACGAAAGGTCTTTGCATCCTGTGATGTCAACTGAGGTAAGCTCAGGGTTTTTGTGACAGGTTACCATCTGGAGTTTTGTGTTGTTACTTAAATCAAGCTCACCCTTCAGGTTTGATTTGTGACAGGAAAGGTATATAAGCTCTGTGTTGTTGGATAAATCCATTTTTTCAACAGCTGAATACTGGCAACCGACTTCGATTAAAGAAGTCAGGTGCTCGATACCTGTAAGGTCGGTGATAGGTGATTGCTGAATCTGTAACTGTCTGATGTTTTTTATCTCGCTTTCTGAAAGGTAGCCGTCTTTGTCAGCATCATACACGATTTCTATCGGGTTACCGTTATCATCCCATATATAGTAAGAACCATTCAGTAAATAATTACGGAAATTGTCGTCAGGAAAGTTTTCCTCATTTATTGCAATACCTGTGGCTTTTTCTGCAGCAAATACGTTCAGGGAGCAGGATGCTACAATAACAGTGACTGCAAGGGTGAGCGTCAAAATTCGTTTTAGTGTTTTCTTCATAATGAAATTCTCCTTTTGCTTTGTATAAAATTCAACACCCAATGTTGTGTGCACGATTCGTTTGTGAACTTACAAGCTGTATTATAATCAAAAACTGCGTTAGAAAATGCGAAATGACGCTAACAGGGAATGAATGTACACGAAACGGAAAGGACAGTGTCGGTGATATTTAATTGAAATGTCGTAGCTCTGACTGCAACAGCATCTGGTATTTTGAGCCGAAAGTTTTCTTGAATTTTGCAGACTATTGTAGTACGATAAGGTCATAGGTTTTTGTTTATGTATACAAATGCGTTGGGGTGAAATCGTGTATGAGATTTGATACTAAAAAACTAAAATGGACAAGAGAGCCTAAAAGCTTTTCTATAGCTGATGATAAAATTGAGATAGTCACAAAACCAAATACTGATTTGTGGCAGAGAACATACTATCATTTCAGAAATGATAACGCTCCTGTTTTACAGCTTGACACTGATGAACAGTTCTTTTCGTTTACTGTGAAAACCGAGTTTTATTCAAAGCACAGATTTGATCAGTGCGGTGTTGTGCTTTATCTTGACTCGGATAACTGGCTCAAGGCTTCAATAGAGTATGAAAATGAAGAGTACGGACATTTAGGCAGTGTTGTTACAAACTGTGGTTATTCCGACTGGGCAACCACTAAAATCAGTGCCGATGTGAAATCCATGTGGTACAGATTAAGTCGTAGAGAGGACGATTACTGTATTGAGTGCTCATCAGACGGCGAGAATTTTTCACAAATGCGTATTTGTCATATGCACAAAGGCAAGGGCAAAATCTCGTTTGGAATATACGCATGCAGTCCAGAAAACTCGTCGTTTAAAGCAGTGTTTACAAATATGGAGATGACAGAATGTAGGTGGCTTGCTCACGATGGTCAGGCTCCTGATGAAGATATATGAAATCACGAGGTGGTATTATGGTAGAAAAACTATTTGAAGAATTGGCGAAATTTAAGGAAGTTGAGGTTATAGCACTGGGTGGCTCACGTGCAGGTGAGAATTTTGACGAGAAATCAGACTATGATGTGTATTTATACATAACCTCTCCGATTGACGATGATGTACGACGTGAGTTGTTGAGTAATTACTGCGACTATATGGAGATAGGTAATCATTTCTGGGAATATGAGGACAACTGCACGTTAAAAAATGGTGTGGACATTGATATTTTGTATCGCAACCTGGATGATTTTTCTGCAGATGTCGCATCAGTTGTCGAGGGTTGTAACGCTCGCACAGGTTATACAACCTGTATGTGGCACAATCTTCTGACCTGCAAAATTATTTGTGATAAAAATGGCAGATTGCAGGCGTGCAAGGACAGATTCAATATTCCTTACCCTGAAAAGCTCAGAGCTAATATTATCGATAAAAATATGAAGCTGTTGAGTTCAATGCTTCCGTCATACGATGGACAGATTGAGAAAGCGGTCAAACGTAATGATTTAGTCAGTATCAACCATCGCACAGCGGCTTTCTTCGAGTCATATTTCGACGTTTTATTTGCTCTTAATCGTTTGACCCATCCAGGCGAAAAACGATTGGTAGAGCTTTGTAAAAAGAATTGTGAGGTCTTGCCACAAGACTTTGAAGAGAATATCTGTAAGATCTATCACGATTTGTTTACAAACAGCGAAAATGTTTACGACGATTTAATAAATATTGTGGCAGAAATCAAAAAGCTTGTAGATTGAGTGTCGAATATTGTAATTACCTATAATTGACTTTGAGATGTTCAGAGGATTATAATTTCAGTAACAAACTGAAAGGGGTTAATGTTATGAAAAAAATATTTGCACTTATTTTAGCGTTATTGATGATAACTACTGTGTTTGCGGGATGTGGCAACAGTGATGATGTTGAGATTATCGACGCAACCTATGATGAAACTATTGAGGCTGATATAGTATTATTGATTGATGCTTTCAACGATGCAGACGGCAACGGATATAATCTTGAGTACACAGAATTCGGCGAGCCGACAACAGTTGGTTCTATTGAGATATTACTTTTTGAGGGCGGTAAAACAGTAGGCGAGTGCTTCGCTGATGACGGCTATGAGAACCTCAGATTAGTTGAAGAGGATAACGATAACTTCCTTGGCTGGATAGAGTACGAAATCACAGTCAAGGTTGATAGCGACGGTTGTCAGTATAATACGTTCAAGAAAACTACTGATGAGCTCTTAACTACTGAAGAAGTCTTGAATAAGACTATGCCTGATCATAGTATGGGATACATCGCTAAGTGGAAAGACACTCCTCAGGAAGACTATGATTATATTGAGTCAATAAAATAATATTAAACTGTGAAAGCTCCGAAGAGAAACCTTCGGAGCTTTTTTAAATTAAATGTAAAGTATACTTGACATTTAAAAAACATATGCTATAATAAATGTAAAGTTAACTTTACATATTTTCGTAACCGGGGTAAGTATGAATAACAGAGTAAAAGAAATCAGAAAACAAAAGGGTATAAAGCAGGATGAGTTTGCAAGAGCACTCGGAGTGTCACGACAGACAGTGAGCTCGATTGAAACAGGCAGATTTGATCCGTCGATTATGCTCGCATATAAAATTGCAAAAATATTTGAGCTTTCTATCGAAGAAGTTTTTATCTTCGAGGATGAGCAGTAGGAGGAAGTTATGTGTAATAATAAGGCAAATAGAAGATTACTTTTAAGCATCGCTTGGGTGGTAATCGGTATAGTACTGTTTGTACTCAGCTTTATGGAGGTACTGGATAGTTTTTGGAGCGGTCTAGGTGGTGGCCTGATTGCTGTGGGAATTTTACAGATTATAAGACACATCAGATACCGCACAAATGCAGAGTATAAAGAAAAAGTAGATATCGAAGTAAACGACGAGCGTAACAAGTTTTTGTCAAGCAAAGCGTGGGCATGGACAGGATATATCTTTGTACTGTGCTGTGCTGTTGCATCGATAGTATATAGAGTTATGGGTGAAAATGAGCTTGGTTCATTATGCACAACTGGCTTGTGTCTGATGGTAGCTATCTACTTTATCGCTTATATGATACTCAAACGCAAATACTGATTATAAAGGGGCTTTTCAGCCCTTTTATTTTTTTATTTCGTGGTGTATAATGAGAAAAAATGAAAGTAGTGGTTTTATGAAACGGTTAGCGGCGGTGATTCTGACTATTGTCATGTGTATTGCTCTGGCTTCTTGTAGCCAAAGCATAGGCATAATCGGTGGTGCAGATGGAGAAACAAATATTTACGTATCGGAAAAGTAAGTGAAAGCAAATGACACAAGCGCAAAGAATAATGGATTTTATCACAAGTGAATATGGTGATAAGGCGGAGTACCTGTTCGAACACGATGATACCGCAGTGTTTAGAAAAGGAAATAAAAAGAAATGGTACGCTGTTATTATGACTATTTCTAAACGCAAGCTTGGGATTGATAGCGACGATAAGATTGACGTGCTTAATGTTAAGCTAAACCCAAATGAAATCGCATTACTCATTGATAGAGTATCGTACTTTCCTGCGTATCATATGAACAAAAAGCACTGGTGCACTATCCCTCTGGACGGGTCTTTGGATATTGATGAAATCTGCTACAGAATAGGGCAGAGCTACGAACTTGTAAAAGGATAACTGGGAGAACAATATGCTGATTGATATAACCTTGAAAATTACAAAATCAATGCTGTCCGAGTCTACTGTTAACGAAAACAAAGCTCTTATCGGTCACGTAGGGACTCACTTTGACGTGATGGACGAGGAGTTTCCGCTTAGCTACACAAAGCGTAAAGGTATAGTCTTTGATGTATCAGGAGTAACACACAGAGATATTGGTGCAGATGACATTGATATTGAAAAAGTCAGTGCGGATATGTTTGTAGCTTTTTACAGCGGATTTATTGAGAGTGTAGGCTATGGTGAAAGCGGATATTTTACTGTTCATCCTCAGCTTAGCGATGAATTGATTGATGCTTTGGTAGAAAAGGGCATTTCTATAATCGGTCTTGATTTTGCCGGAATAAGACGTGGCAAAGAGCATATACCTAAAGACAGATACTGTGCGCAGCACGGAGTTTTTGTTGTCGAAAATCTGCGCAATCTAAAACGCCTGCTGAATTACAGCTCGTTTTATGTTTATACATACCCGATGAGTATTGGAGATATCACAGGTCTGCCATGCAGAGTAGTTGCTGAGGTTGATGACTAAAGTATTGCGATATTGAGTATACTGTTGTTACTAAGTATGCTATTTATTGTGTAATTTCTGGTGATTTATTTGATTATTATTTCGTTTCTATTACTGATTGTAGCGGTTCTGGTCGCTGTATACTATGTTTATCGAGTTGCGTTTTATTCCCGCAAAAAGGGACAGGACGATGTTTATGCTGTGCCAGTAGGAGAGCAATATGAACCCCACAAAAGTGAGATAGTTGAACTTATCGACAAGCTTTCTCAAATAGAGTACAAGGATGTTTATACAAACTCGTTTGATGGTTTGCGCCTGCACGGCAGATATTATCACGTGCAAGACGGAGCACCGCTAAATATTGGATTTCATGGATATAGAGCGACTTCGTTACGTGATTTTTGTGTTGGTGCTAACGAGAGTCTGAAAAGAGGGCACAACATTTTACTTATAGACCAGCGAGGTCAGGGTAAAAGCGAGGGTAAGACAATTACTATGGGTGTAAAAGAGCATCGTGATGTGCTCTCGTGGGTTGAGTTTGCCAATGCTCATTTCGGCGAGGATACTAAAATCATTCTTTATGGGGTGTCTATGGGTGCGGCGTCGGTTCTGATGTCAACAGCTTTGCCACTGCCTGAAAATGTAACCGGTGTTATTGCTGATTGTCCGTACAATGCACCAAAGGATATTTTGCTGAATGTTTGTCAAAAGGATATGGGGATAAATCCTAAAGTAGCATATCCGTTTATATGGCTTGCAGGAAGATTGTTTGGCAATTTTGACATAAACGCTGTCAGTTGCGAGAGTGCTGTCGCAAACTCAAAAATTCCGGTACTGATTCTGCATGGCGAGGATGACCGATATGTGCCATGCTATATGAGTGAAGAGATTGAAAGGGCTAACAAAAAGCTTGTCACACGTTACACTTTTCCAAATGCAGGACACGGAATCAGCTTTTTTTCAGACAAAGAGCGTTATCGCAAAATTACTGAAGCGTTTTTTGAAGAGTGTACACAGGATGATAAAAAATAGTAATGTGAGAACAGCGAAGATAATTTTTCGCTGTTCTTTTTGCAATATAAAGGTAAGTTTGTTTTGTAAGATTTGTACATAGCCTTGTAAAACTTGCACAAAGTGGAATAGCCATAATTATTCAATCGGTCAAACTTTTGTGGCGTTTAGTCATTTTTATTGTATATTTTGTCCATTTGTAATATAATTAAATGGTGTTCACGGGTTAAGTTGTGGAAAATGACCGAAAATGTCGTTTTTCTTAGACCCATAAGAAAGGAGTTGTTTTCAATTATGAAACAATATGACGCAAAACACATCTTGAATATTGCTATGGCTGGTCACTCAGGTGCTGGTAAAACTTCTGTCGCTGAGGCTATGCTGTATCTCTCCAAGGCTTCTGACAGACTTGGTAGAATCGCTGACGGTAACACAATGCTCGATTACGATGCTGAAGAAATAAAGAGAAAGGTATCAGTCCTCACAGCAGTTGCTCCTGTTGAGTGGAAGAATATGAAAATCAATCTCATTGACACTCCAGGTCTTTTTGACTTTGAGGGTGGTATCTGCGAGGGCTATCGTGCCGCTGAAACAGCTATGATCGTTGTATCTGCTAAAGACGGCGTAAACGTTGGTACAGAAAAGGCTGTAAAGGCTGCTACAAAAGCAGGTCTTACAAAGCTGTTCTTCGTAAACGGCGTATGCGACGAGGATGCTCGTTTCTATCGTGTACTTGAGGATTTAAAAGCTACTTTTGGTCCGGCTGTATGTCCTGTAATCGTTCCTCACATTGAAAACGGTCAGGCTAATACATATATCAACCTTTTTGAGTATAAGGCTTACACATATGATAAAGCAGGCAACGCTACTCCATCTGACATTTTACCTGAGATGGGTAACAGACTTGAGGGCTTACGTGAAGCAATCAAGGAAGCTGTTGCTGAAACTTCTGAAGAGCTTATGGAGAAGTTTTTCGAGGGTGAAGAGTTCACTCCTGACGAGATTATCTTAGGCGTTGCTCAGGGTGTTAAGGACGGTTCACTCTGTCCTGTATTCTGCGGTGATGCTCATTCTACATTTGGTATCGAGCAGTTTATGAACTCACTTTCATGGCTTGCTCCTACTGCTGCTGATAAGGGCGCTGAGGTTGGTGTTGACGTTAACGGCGATCCTATCGACATCACAGTTAACGAGGCAGGTGCTGCTGCAGCAATAGTATTTAAGACAGTAGCCGACCCATTCGTTGGTAAGCTCTCTTACTTCAAGGTAGTATCAGGTAAGATTTCAACAGAAACTCCACTTGTTAATATGCGTACTGGTAAGGAAGAGCGTATCACTAAGGTTCTTACAGTTAAGGGTAAGAAGCAGGAAGACGCAGCATATATCGGTGCAGGTGACATCGGTGCTATTCCAAAGCTTTCTTCTACTATCACAGGCGACACACTCTGTGCTCCAACTCGTAGAGTTATCTTAGAGGGCGTTTCATATCCTGCTCCATCTTTCTCAATGGCTATGTATCCAAAGAAGAAGGGCGAAGAGGATAAGGTTGCTCAGGGTCTCGTTAGACTTGCTGAAGAAGATCCAACTATTAAATTTGTAAACAACTCTGAAACTAAAGAAATGGTAGTTTCAGGTATGGGCGAACAGCACCTTGATGTAGTTGTTTCAAAGCTCAAGAATAAATTTAACGTAGAAGTAGAGTTAAAACAGCCAAAGGTTGCTTATCGTGAGACTATCCGTTCAACAGCTGATGTTCAAGGTCGTCACAAGAAGCAGTCAGGTGGTTCAGGTCAGTTCGGTGACGTATGGATTAAATTTGAGCCATGCGATTCTGACTCACTCGAGTTCGAGGTTCAGGTAGTCGGCGGTTCTGTTCCAAAGCAGTTCTACCCAGCAGTTGAAAAGGGTCTTCGTGATTCTATCAAGAAGGGTCCTCTCGCAGGTTATCCTGTAGTTGGCGTAAAGGCTATCCTCCATGATGGTTCATCCCACCCTGTTGACTCAAACGAAATGGCGTTCAAGATGGCAGCACAGATTGCTTTCAAGAATGGTATCCCACAGGCTAAACCTACACTCTTAGAGCCTATCGGTGCATTAAAGGCTAACGTTCCTGATGCTAACATGGGCGATATCATGGGCGAAGTTAATAAGCGCAGAGGTAGAGTCCTCGGTATGAACGTAGGCGAAGACGGAATGCAGATCGTTGAGGCTGAGGTTCCAATGGCTGAGATGGCTGACTTCTCAGTTTATATGCGTCAGGTAACACAGGGCAGAGGCTCATTCAGCTTTGAGTTTGAGCGTTACGAAGATGCTCCTGCTCAGGTTTCCCAGAAAGTTATCGCTGAAGCTAAGGCTAACGCTGAGGAATAAGCGTCCGAGCACCACAGCCTTCACATCGTAGGGTTCGGCGTTCACGACGAACCATATTTCAAAAGCATGTGGACTTTTGAGGAGTAGCGAAGGTAAACGAGGCGTGATATATAAGCGTCTGATCATCGAAATATATTATATAAAAATAACCCCCTGATTTTCAGGGGGTTTTGTTATGCGAAAATGATGGGTAAAAAAACCGCGTGTGTAATTTAACACACGCGGTAATATTTTATGAAACTTATGATTACTTAATGAGTGATTTACCTGTCATTTCAGCAGGCTGTGGAAGCTCCAAAATTTCGAGCATTGTTGGTGCGATATCAGCGAGGCAACCGCCATCTCGAAGTGTGCAGTCTTTACCAACAACAACGAAAGGAACAGGATTAGTTGTATGAGCTGTAAATGGTGAGCCGTCTACGTCATACATTCTGTCAGCGTTGCCGTGGTCAGCAGTGATGAGTGAAATACCGCCCATCTCAGCTACTGCATCTGTAACAGCCTTAACGCCCTTGTCAACAGCCTCAACAGCAGCCTTCGCAGCGTCAAATACACCTGTGTGACCTACCATATCGCAGTTAGCAAAGTTAAGGATGATAACATCGTACTTGCCAGTCTTGATAGCTTCAACACACTTGTCTGTTACTTCGTAAGCACTCATATGAGGCTGGAGGTCGTATGTTGCAACCTTTGGAGAAGCCACAAGAATTCTGTCCTCGCCATCGTACTGCTTTTCAACACCGCCGTTGAAGAAGAATGTTACGTGAGCGTACTTCTCTGTTTCAGCGATTCTAAGCTGAGTTTTGTTCATTTTTGAGAGATACTCGCCTAATGTGTTTGTTAAACTCTGTGGCTTGAAGGCTACCTCTACGTTTGGCATAGTAGCATCGTACTGAGTCATACAAACATAAGTGAGTGGCATCATACCGTTTCTTCTCTCAAAACCTGTGAATTCAGGATCTACGAAAGTACGGGTGATTTCTCTCGCTCTGTCAGGGCGGAAGTTGAAGAATACAACTGAGTCGTTAGCAGAAATTCTCTTTGTGCCCTCGATAACAGTAGGGATAACGAACTCATCAGTAACATCGTTTTCGTATGATTTAGCAACAGCGTCAACAGGACAAGTAGCCATTTCACCCTCGCCGTAAACCATAGCAGCGTAAGCTTTTTCAACACGCTCCCAACGGTTATCTCTGTCCATAGCGTAGTATCTGCCTGTAACTGTAGCAATCTTACCAACGCCGATTTCGTTCATCTTATCAACGCACTCTTTAACAAAGTCTTTACCGCTTGATGGTGGAACATCACGGCCGTCTAAGAAAGCGTGTACGAATACATCAGTTAAGCCCTTTTTCTTAGCCATCTCAAGGATGCCGTAAAGGTGAGTGTTGTGTGAATGTACACCACCGCTTGATAAAAGACCGAAAAGGTGAAGTGATGTGCCGTTATTTAAAGCGTTATCCATAGCAAGGTTTAATGCCTCGTTATTAAAGAAATCGCCGTCATTGATTGATTTTGTGATTCTTGTTAACTCCTGATAAACGATGCGGCCCGCACCCATATTTGTGTGGCCAACTTCACTGTTACCCATCTGACCGTCAGGAAGACCAACGTCCATACCTGATGCACCAATCTGTGTGATAGGGTTTTCTGCAAAGATTTTATCAAGAGCAGGAGTTTCAGCTGCAGCAATAGCGTTACCATCAACAGGAGCTATGCCGAAGCCGTCCATAATAATTAAAGCAAGTGGTTTTTTAGCCATTTTAAAAATCCTCTCGATGAAAATTAGTTGCTTGCAGCCTTAACGATAGCAGCAAATTTTTCAGCAACAAGTGAAGCACCGCCGATGAGACCGCCGTCAACGTTCTCTTTAGAGAGAAGCTCAGCTGCATTAGCATCGTTCATAGAACCGCCGTACTGAATTGTAACAGCCTGTGCACAGTCGTCGCAATAAAGACCAGCAAGAACATTACGGATGATAGCACAAACCTCTTCAGCCTGATCTGCTGTAGCTGTAAGACCTGTACCGATAGCCCATACTGGCTCGTAAGCGATAACGATTCTCTTAAGCTCGTCAGCAGAAACACCCTGTAAAGCAACCTTTGTCTGGAGTGATACTGTCTCAGCTGTGATGCCCTGCTCACGCTCAGAAAGAAGCTCGCCAACACAGAGGATAACTGTTAAGCCTGCATCAAGAGCAGCTCTTACTCTCTTGTTAACTGTTACGTCTGTTTCACCGAAGTACTGTCTACGCTCTGAGTGACCGATGATAACGTACTCAATGCCCATAGCCTTGAGCATATCAGCAGAAATTTCGCCAGTGAAAGCACCGCTCTTTTCCCAGTGGCAGTTTTCAGCACCGATTTTAACGTTTGTGCCTTCTGTAGCTTCTAATGCTACCTGTAAATCAACGAAAGGTACACAAGCGATAACGTCGCAGTCAGCGTCCTTTACGAGTGGTGTAATCTGTGTTAAAAGCTCTTTAGCTTCAGCTGGAGTTTTGTTCATTTTCCAGTTGCCGGCAATGATAGACTTACGAACGAGTTTATTCATAGTAATTACCTCTTTATGTTAAATTTAGTTTTATCAAATTGAAGGGCGGAACTATGTCCGCCCTATCTTAAAGTCAGATTATTTGTCGCCGATAGCTGCGATACCAGGAAGAACCTTGCCCTCGAGATATTCGAGTGATGCGCCGCCACCTGTAGAGATGTGGCTCATCTTGTCAGCAAAGCCGAGGTTGATAACAGCAGCAGCAGAGTCACCGCCACCGATGATGGTTGTAGCGTCTGTTTCAGCTAAAGCCTTAGCAACAGCGATTGTACCGTTAGCAAAGCACTTGTTCTCAGAAACGCCCATAGGACCGTTCCATACAACTGTCTTAGCGTTCTTAACAGCGTTAGCATAAAGCTCAGCAGTCTTAGGACCGATATCAAGACCCTCAAGGTTAGCAGGGATTGCTTCTGCAGAGTGAACTTCTGTATCAACAGGAGCATCGATTGGGTCTGGGAAATCCTTTGCACAAACACAGTCAACAGGGAGTAAGAGCTCTTTACCGAGTTCCTTAGCCTTGTTGATCATCTCAAGACAGTAGTCAAGCTTTGTATCATCAACAAGTGACTTACCAACTTCCTTGCCTAAAGCTTTAGCGAATGTGTAAGACATACCGCCACCGATGATGAGTGTGTCGCACTTGTCAAGTAAGTTAGAGATAACGTTTAACTTGTCAGCAACCTTAGCACCGCCTAAGATAGCAACGAAAGGACGAACAGGGTTCTCAACAGCGTTGCCGAGGTAGTCGATTTCTTTCTGCATAAGGTAACCTACAGCAGTTTCCTTGATGTGCTCTGTTACACCAACAGTTGAGCAGTGTGCTCTATGTGAAGAACCAAAAGCGTCCATAACGAAGCAGTCAGCTAATGAAGCAAGCTCACTCTTGAATGGCTCAAGGTTCTTTGTCTCTTCTTTTCTGAAACGTGTGTTCTGAAGGAGAACTACGTCGCCGTCTTTCATTTGAGCAACAGCTTTCTTAGCGTTCTCGCCAACAACTTCGTCATCGTTAGCAAAAACAACCTCTTTGCCTAAAAGCTCAGAGAGTCTTACAGCAACAGGAGCTAAAGAGAATTTCTCTTCTGGGCCGTTCTTTGGCTTGCCAAGGTGTGAGCAAAGGATAAGCTTGCCGCCGTCTGCTAAAATCTTCTTGATTGTATCAAGAGCAGCAGTAATTCTGTTGTCGTTAGTGATAACGCCGTCCTTTAAAGGAACGTTGAAGTCACAACGGCAGAGAACTCTCTTACCGCTGAAGTTGATGTCGTCAACTGTGTACTTGTTGAGTTTCATAAGTAATCATCCTTTCAGATATTGAATATTGAAAAAATATTCCAAATTTGTACATGTTAATTATATAACAATATATAGCGTGTTTTCAATAGTCAAAAACACTAATATTTTGCCCATATTTTCATACAATTATATCACAAAAAATACTCTTAAAAATCAGGGGTTAAAATTAACACCTTGTAGGGGCGACTATTGGTCGTCCACCGTGCTTACACAAACAATCACCACTTGTGATTATGAAGCTGTCCGACCTCTAATAATGACGGGTAATCCCACTGTCTTAACGCTTCGTAGGTAGCGATAGCAACAGCGTTTGAGAGATTAAGCGAGCGAGCTTCGTCAATCATAGGAATTCTCACGCAACTGTCACGGTTTTCAAGGAGCAGTTCTTCAGGAAGTCCCTTGGTTTCTTTACCGAAAACGAGATATGCACCGTCAGGATATTTTACGTCACTGTGACGATGCAGAGCTTTTGTTGTAAAAAAGTAAAACTGCTTGCCTTTGTTTTTTTCAAAAAATTCTGCCTGGTTCTCATAGTATGTGATGTCTAAATACTGCCAGTAATCAAGACCGGCACGTTTAAAATGCTTGTCGTTTATCTCAAAGCCAAATGGTTTGACTAAATGCAGTCGTGCGCCGGTTGCAGCACAAGTACGGGAAATGTTTCCTGTATTCTGCGGAATTTCAGGCTCGATGAGTACAATATTTAATTCTGCCAAAAGTTATCACCTCTAACCTATTTTAAAATGGAGATAGTATTATTGCAAGTCTTTTTTAAAAGGAGGTAAAATTGTGGCAAAAGGAAATGCTATGGGAATCGCAAAAGGCGTGGCTGTCGGTATGGCGACAGGCATGCTCGCAGGATATGTCGGCAAGGTGATGATGGACACAGGTAAGCACGGTCTCAAAAAGAAAGCCAACAAGGCACTGGACACAATGGAAAACATTGCATCTACCGCTAAATATATATTCAGATGATTTTAAGGGCACGGTTTATTTCCGTGCATTAAGACAATAAAACAAAACAGCACCGCTGATTACTAAGCGGTGCTGTTTGCGTATATTCACAAAAATAAAGGTCGTTATTATTGACAACCTGTAGGATAGGGGGTATAATATAGGTGACTACTAGTTGTACACAAATAAAAAGGAGTAGTAATTATGAAAAAGATATTATGTTTAGCGCTCAGTTTTATTATGATAGTTTCTCTTGCAACATCGTTTAGTGCGAGTGTTACTATGAATAAATCTTTAGACGCAAGTAGTGATGAGGCGTCTAAAGATAGTACCATTCCAGAGGGATATACAGAGACAGGTTCTTGCGGTAAGAACGCTTTTTGGTATTACTATGACGATACAAAAACTCTCATAATCAGCGGTGAGGGCAAGGTCGAAAGACCTGACTTCTACAAACCAACCTTTGATTATCATGGGTTGCCTTTTGAAAAAGCCATCATTGAAGAGGGTATAACAGAGCTTGGCAGTTATGCTTTTTCAAAATGCGAGTTTTTAAAGGAAGTTTCGCTTCCTGACAGCCTTACGAGAATTGAGGATTCTATATTTGGGTATTGTAAGAGTTTGAAAAGTATTACTATTCCCAAAAATGTCAGTTATTGGGGTATGAATAACTTTTACTATTGTGAATCTCTTGAAGAAATCATAGTTGACCCTGAGAATACTACTTTCGATAGCAGAGATAACTGTAACGGTGTTGTGGTTACTCAAACAAATATGTTAAGATATGCTTGCAAAAACACAACAATTCCTGAGAGTGTTACAAGTATTGGATCAATGACATATTGCGGTGTAATGGGTGTGACAGAAATTACAATACCTGATAACGTTACAAGTATATATGGTCAGGCTTTTCAAGAATGTGTTGACCTTGAAACAGTCAAGTTGCATCCTAATGTTAACTTATATCCTTCAGGTATATTCAGTAAGTGTAAAAAACTGAAAAACGTTTATCTTCCTTCTGGTATAACAGAGATTGGTATGCAGGAATTCAGCGAATGTACAAGTCTTGAGAGTATTGTAATACCTGCAAGCGTTAAGTGGATTAATCAATCTGCTTTTCTTAATTGTACATCTCTTAAATCGGTTACCATTGAAAACGGAGTTAAAGCTTTAGGCCCGGGTGCTTTTACCGGATGTACAAGTCTGGAAGAGGTTGTTCTGCCAAAGTCTGTAGATACAATCCAGATAGCGACATTTAAAGATTGTGCAGCTATGAAAAGTGTGACTGTGTATAATCCGGAGTGCGAGATTGGTGATATGGACATAACATTTCCAGCGAACGCTGTCATCTACGGATATGAAGGCTCTACAGCACAGCAATATGCTGAAAAATATGCAAGAGAGTTTATCGCTTTACCTGAGCCAGAGTATGCTATCGGCGATGTAGATTTAGACGGCGATGTTTCAATCATGGATGCAACAGAAATCCAGATGGTTGAAGCACGACTCAAAGAATGGAAATCTGAAAACTGTGAGGCACTGGGCGACGTTGATAACGACGGTGAAGTATCTGTGCTCGACGCTACCGAAATACAGCTTATCATTGCAGGACTGGCCTAAAACTGAATATGGCATAATAAAAGCACCGCATATTTTTATGCGGTGCTTGCTTTTTATTACTGGTTTACAGTTACTCACAGTAATCGTAGCTGAGCTTTTCAACAGTCCAGTCTTTGATTACATCATAATATTTGCACAGCTCTTCGTGAGCTTTCTCGACATTGTGCGCAAGGTAGTTTCCACACTCGATTTTTGAGTTGCCCGGAATCTCACCCTCGTGGTCACGACATTTCTTTACGATATCTTTAATGAGATTCAAAGCTGTGTTGAGCTCTAAATCTCTTGTCAGAAAATAAAAACCCGTCATACATCCCATCGGTCCGAAGTAAATCACGTTGTCACTGTACTCACTGTTTCTTACATATGTTGCAAACAGATGCTCGATTGTGTGCATAGCGTATGGTTCTAAAAACGGGGGAGTGTTCGGCTTGATAAAACGCAGGTCAAAGGTGGTGATATCTCCGTCAATTCGTGATATATACATACCTTTTTCCAGTTTGTTGTGGTCTACTGTAAAGCTTGCTATTTTTTTCATAATACCCTCACTTAATAGTTTTTAAGACAGATGTTCATATCAACGTTGCCTTCAATTCCGTCTACCTGACCCTCAATATTGTACTGCCACATAGTAAAGTTGTAGTACATTGACGGGGTTTCCTCATAGTCAGCAACCCAGAAGTCGACATCCTTTAGTTCTTCGAGGTTATACTTGTAGTACATAAGCTGAGTGTTTGAGTAGATAATAGCCTTGTTGCCACTTTGATTTATTGTATCGCAGAAAGCTAAAGCAGCTGCGGTCAAATCCTCATTAGTTACGTTGTCGGTACGGGCTGAATCACCCTCGATTGTTTCCCAGTCAAAAGCAATCGGATAGTCGAAATCCATATGTTTGATGAGCTCGAGTGTGTAAAGAGCCTCGGCTGTTCCTTCCTCTGCGTTTTTAGCCTGAGAGAAGAAGTATCCGCCGACTTTAAGTCCTGCTGCTTTTGCTTTGTTGTAGTAGTCATCAAGATTTGCATCAACAAAGAACTCACCCTCTTCAGAGTAGTATCTTCCTCCGATTCTTATCATTACAAATTCAAATCCCTGATTTTTTAAAGCGTTGAAGTCAACATCACCCTGATATTCTGACAGGTCAACACCCATACATGATGCAACTTCATTATCTATGTAGTATGTCATCATACCATTTTCGTCTACAACAAAATTTGTATTGTCATATGCGTTTTTAGGGAAACCGTGCACAGCATCGATTTCGATTGTTCCTAAAAACGGGTCGTTGATAGTGATTTTTTCACCTTTCTTAACTACATCAGGCTCCTGCTCAACAAAAAGAGTCTCTTTTGGGGTGTCATCACTGATGTTGTTATTGTTACGATTACAGCTTGTGAAAATTACCACAACCATTGCGATAAGTAGGATAACTGACAATATTATTATGAGTAAAGGGTTTATGCCCTTATTCTGTGCGTGTCTGCCGGTATTTGAAAACATAGAAATAACCTCCGTTTCAACAATTTATGCTACGAGGATACCATAAAAACCGACTAAAGTAAACAAATTTAACAGTATGTTTACTTTTGCCTTGAAAATGTTTACACTTTCTTTTATAATTAACTAAATAGTGAAAGGGGGATGCTTGTGCAGGTTTTGGGATACAAAAAGAAGTCTAAAGCTGAGTTGCTTAAAGCTGTTGATGAATGTGTATCTATAAGCCAAGTGTGTGCACTTGTACAGCATGAGGGGCTTGTCCTGCAAATGCAGTGTCTTCCCGGTGCTTCAAATATCCCTAAAAAAGAACTCAGCACAGGTGAAATGGTCGTTAAATCCCCGCTAGATAACTTAAAGGACAGGGTAAAAATCGCTATTATATGTCAAAGAATATAACTACTTTAAAGTACAGGAAACTGTACTTTATTTTTTTACCTAAACTTGTGCACTTTAGCTAAAATTTTCTTGATATCCTACGAAAATAGTAGTACAATTACATTGGTAGCTATATTAACATTTTAAGGAGGTTAATATGAAGAAGTTATTATCAATAATTCTCTCAATAGTTATGGTATTAAGTGTTATGCCATATACTGTTTTTGCTGAGGAAGTCAGCAGCCTGTCCTATGAATTTACAGGCATAAACGCTGATGACCCGGGCTACGCAGAGGGTACTATCACCTTTAATGCAGGCTCAGCAGCAACCTATTATATGTATTGGGGCGACGATGAAAAGGCTCTCCCACAGTATTTTGAGATTACATCATTTACTGTTCAAAAGGGCGATTCAGTCACATACAAATTCCCTGCACAGACAGCTATACCTGCTGATGCAGAATGCGTATTTATATCTAAAATGAAGTCGTGTGAAAACGCATACGTAAGCGAAGGTATCGCAAAATTTGACCTTCCTGACAACAAAAAGCTTGTTGATTCTTCCGATGAGCGTCAGTACAGATATGCGGCCCTTTCTGATATTCACATCGATATGCAGCACGGCACAAAAGCCGGTTACTACACATACGCAGTAGATCACTGGAAGCAGACACTCGACGTTTGTGTTGACAGAAATGTTGATTTTATCATTTCAGCAGGTGACCAGGTTACAAATGCTTATGGTGCTACCCTTGAGTGGCTTACATATCAGCAGGTGCTTTCGGAGTCTGATTACGTTAACCCTATTTATGAAGCTGACGGTAACCACGAGCCACGAGGTAGTTATAACAGTGATTGCGATGTTGCTTGTAGCAACGAAGAATACGCTATCGGCACTGGTCTTGATAAAGACGCTCAGTCAATCGTTGACGGCAAAGACTACTACGAAGTAACAGAGCCTAACACAGGTGACCACTTTATCTTTATGAGCGAGGTTCACGCTCATCCGGGCGAGAATGATAACTTCTCAACCGAGCAGCTTGATTGGCTTGAGGGCTTGCTCGCAAAGTATAAGGGCGACGGCAAGAAGGTTTTCCTTATCCAGCACGCACTTTTACAGGGTTATGGCGCAGGTGACGATGTCTATGATCCGGGCTATCAGGGCGGTATCAGAATGCAGCACGCTGAAACAGGTGAGCAGTTCCCTAACAACCAGCGATTCAAGCAGATTATCGAAGCTAACAAGGATATTATCTGGTACTCAGGTCACACACATATAGATTTCAGAGAAGAGCAGAACTATAGTAGCGAGAATGGTACCTCTTGCCATATGGTACATATTCCGTCTGCTTGTAATACAACAAGCTACGTTAAAGATGCTAACGGATATAAAGTGCCTGGTTCTTCAACAGACTATACATTCTACGATGATGCAACACAAGGCTACTTTGTAGATGTATATGAAGATGCAACTATCCTTTACGGAACAAATCTTCACTACAACAAGGTTTACCCAAGATACACATATATTATCGAAGAGGGCGAGCCAGAAACAAGACCTACAGAAACACCAACACAAAGACCTACATCTCCACCACCTACACAGCCTGATATTGCTGATGGCAAGACAGTTTACTGCGTAAATTCAGCTAACTGGGCTGAGGTTTACGTTCATTCCTGGGTTGATGGCAGTACAGGTACAACATGGCCAGGTTATGCTATGACTAAAACAGGCGAGCAGGCTAATGGTTTTGATGTTTACAAAGCAGTTGTAGAGCCTGGTTATACAAACGTTATTTTCAACAATAACAACAAAGGCTCACAGACCTCTGACCTGACAATTCAGGAGGGACAGTATTTTGACGTAAGATCAGGCAAGTGGTACGCATCATTAGATGATATCCCTGAGGTTGGTGCACTTGCTACTGATCGCTTCCTTGTTGGTTCATTCAACAACTGGAGTACAGTGGCAAACGAGTTTATGCTCAAAGCTGAGGGCGATTTGACAGCTTACGTTACTATGACTCTTGAAGCTAATACAACCTATGAATTCAAGGTAGTAAGAGAAGGTAAATGGACAAGTAACACAACACCTATCACAGGTGATGTAGAAGAACTTGTATTTTCATCTTCTGTTAACGATAATGCAACAATCACAACAACTTACGCAGGCGAATATGAGTTCTCTTTTGGTATCAGCAGCTCAAGATTAGCAGTAAAATATCCAACACAGGCTCCAACACAGCCTCCTACAGAGGAGCCAACAGAGGAGCCGACAGAAGAGCCAACAGAGGAGCCGACAGAAGAGCCAACTGAAGAGCCGACTGAAGAGCCTACTGAGGAACCAACTGAGGAACCTACAGAGGAGCCTACTGAAGAACCTACAGAGAAACCTACCGAAGAGAAAGTTTTATACGGTGACTCTGATTTAGATAAGTCTGTTACAATTATGGACGCAACATTTATCCAGCTCTATCTGGCACAGAAAGAAGATTTTAGCGATAAACAGTTAAAGTGTGCTGATGTTGATGGTGAGGGTATTACGATTATGGACGCTACTCTCATTCAGCTTTATCTTGCACAGGCAATTGATAAATTCCCTATTGAAGAAAAAGCAGTCGCAACAGTAGGTTCCAAAAAATCTGTTGCAGGCACTTCTGCTGATGTTTTAACAAGCGAGGAGCTTTTCACAAAGGCTACTGACTATCTGTCATATTACTTCCAGTATGCATCATACGATACATATCAGGCACTCAAAAAGACAGTATATGCATATAAAGATACTGATACTACAGCTCTTACAGCCTCAGCTCAGGCAGAGCTAACAGATGCTATTGCCGCTTTTGATGCACTCAGAGAAAAGGTGCACCAGCAGACAGTTTACTACACAGACGGCAAGGCATTCAGTGGTATCAGAGCATATTACTTCAACAGTAAAACTAATGCAAAGGTTGAGGACTGGCCTGGTCAGATTGGTTCATACATCCGCACAAACTCCTATGGACAGAACATCTACGCCGTAACATTAAACTTCTCTAAGTTTGATACTATCATATTCAGCGGCGGTAGCAACAAAACTGTAGATATAACTCTCGACGGATGTTCAGGAAAACTCTACTATCCGACAGAGCAGGATGCTACAACAGGCGAATGGGCAGTTGCAGAAACAACCTTCAAACAGATGTGGTACGGCGAGAAACAGGACGAGATAGGTGATGACGTGCTCGAAGATATCACTGTTTACTTCACCGATACCTTAGGTTGGAGTGCTGTCAACTGTTATTATTGGCTTGGTTCTGCAAACAACACATGGCCTGGCGAGAAAATGGAGTTTGTCAGAAACAACTCTCAGGGACAGCCTATCTATAAGATTACTCTCCCTGCTGGTGCATCAGCGGTATTTAATAACGGCTCAGGTACACAGAGCGTTGATGTCACAGGACTCGCACATGGATACGGATACTACCTCACAACCCAGTCAGGCGGAAAATACCTCTATGACACATACAAATACGGAGAGTAATGAGAGGTTTATGAAGAAATTCAAACTCATAACTATTTTCAACAGGCGTGAGTTGTGCATAACCATGAACAACGATGAGCGTTTTCGCATTTGCACAATCCTCGCACAAAATGGTATCAAGTACGATTTAGTGACTACGAATCTTTGCAGTCGCTCAGGCAGAAGCGGAACTTTCGGAATAGATATTAACAGTATGTATTCCTACAGAATCTATGTCCACAAAGACGACGAGGAAGAAGCCGCGTATTTAATAAATAAGAGATAACGAAAAAGGTCGCTAGCATTATGCAAGCGACCTTTTTGAAGTTGATAAAAATTTTTTCTTACTGCAAAAATACACCTTTCTGGATTGTATTATTAGTGAAAGGGGGAAAACGATGGAAGTTTCATTTAGTGCTAAAATGCAGGCAGAAAGGGTAATACGGCAGTACGCTGATATGATATTTCGCATAGCGTTACAAAATTTGAAGAATAAGGCTGACGCTGAAGATATACTACAGGACGTAAGTCTTGCACTTCTTACAAAGAATGCACCCTTGTATGATGAAAGCCACATAAAATCATGGCTGATTCGTGTCACGTTAAATAAATGCAAAAATTTTCATAAATCTGCACATAGAACTAAAACCGAACCCCTTTCGGATTATGTCGAGCTTTGTGCCAAAGAGGATCAACGGCTTTTAGAAGATGTTATGGGTTTACCGAAAAACTATCGTAATACGCTGTATCTCTTTTACTACGAGGGCTACAGTATTGACGAGATTGCTAAGCTACTGAATAAAAAGCCTTCAACAGTAGGCTCGTGGCTACATAGAGCTCGAAAAAAGTTGAAAACAATAATCTTGGACGGAGGTAATGGTTGTGAATAAAAACAGATATACTAAACTCTTTGACAGAATAAAAGCTGATGATGATGCAGTAAGAAATGCGGTTGACAGTATTTATGAGAAAGAAACTACAGATGTGGGTGAGTTTAAGCTCACGAGGAATATGAATTTGAAATTTGTGCATGCTGTGGCGGTTGCCTTGGTGTTTGTGCTAGTTTTAGGTGTGTATATTTTGCCGATTACCCCAAAAGCTGATAACTGCTTTGTAGTGAAAGCAGGAGCATCTGAAATAAACTCGATAAGTAGCGTAGAGATAGGCGAGCTTAAAGGTGAGAACAACGCTATAAGAATTTGTTTTGATGACAGTGATAAAGTAAGCTATTTGGTTCAGTGTAAGGTGGTTGATTTTCCTGTTATGTGTACGGGAAATAATATTGAAAAAGTAACCTATAAAGTGAAAGGTAACGGCTATTTCGCACTGCATAGAGATGTGCAGGGAGTGTCAGATGTAGAATACGTTGAAAAGGCCCCTACCTCTTACGAAGAAGAGCAGAAGTATCCTTATGATTTAGCAGATACTGGAGATTATACGAAGAAAGCTCTTGCATATACAGTTGACTATGATGCACAAAATGAGGCTGTTGCAAAGCTCTGTCTTTATACCGTGGATGATGGCGATAAATACTGCGACTCATATAGCGAAACCATTTATTTCGAGGAATCGGACGGCTCGTTTGTTCATGGAAAGGACTTTGACTATGAGATGATGTATCTCGATATTTTCACCGACGGCGACTATAGTGTTGATGCAATCAACTACAGCGACTACAGTGTAGAAATTACGGCTACGTTTGAAGATGGCACACAGGAATCGAAGACTGTGAACATAGGTCTTGAGAAAACAAAAAAGAATTACGATAGCGGTGAGGACGGAGAATACACAGTGCTAAACGTACACGCTAAGTTATCTGAATAAATTGTACAGAGGTCGGCTCAGTTTCATGAGCCGACCTCTTTTTTTATTCAGTATGAGGTTTATGTATCCAAAACCATCTTTCCGTCGTGTTCGGTGTGGTAGTTGCCTTTTGGCAGAAGCTGTGATATCGGAACGATTTTGTAGCCTTTTGCTTTGATTGCTTCAATAATGAGAGGTAGTGCCTCTGGCGTATTTTTTGCACCATTATGAAGTAGGATTATCGAGCCGTCTTTGAGATTGTTTTCTATTCGACTCACCATATCCTGCGGTGTCGGGTCTTTCCAGTCAAGAGAATCGATGTCCCATTGTACACAGTACATATCAAGACCGTTACAGACTTCGACAACCGAGTTGTCATATTCACCGTATGGCGGTCTGAAAAGCGTGACTGGTTTGTTTATCAGACTCTCAATTTTTTGGTTACAGTTTTCAATTTCTGCTTTTTGTTCGGATAGAGATATCTGTGTCATATGAGCGTGGGTGTCAGAGTGGTTGCCGACATCGTGGCCACGTTTTGAAATCTCTTTTACTGATTCAGGATACTTTTCTACCCAATCTCCTACCAGAAAAAACGTAGTTTTGACCTTGTGCTCATCGAGGATATCAAGCAGAGTTTTTGTTTGTTCGTTGCCCCAGGCGGCATCAAATGAAATTGAACAGACTTTTTCGGTTGTATCAACGTAGTAGATAGGTATGAGTCTTTCAGCAGAAGCCGTCTGAATAGCCTGTGATGCAGTCGAGGTTGTAATTGTCAGCATTATAGCACCAATCAACACACACGCAAATATCATCAGCAGTCCTTTTTTAGTAATAGTAATAACTTTCATAAAAATCCCCCTGTAAAACCTATGCTTACAGGGGGATAATTATACATAATATTAAATTAACCTTGTATTTCCCAAGTGATTCCGTCTTTTGAGTCTTTTACTACAACGTGCATTGCAGCAAGCTCGTCACGGATAGCGTCAGCAGTAGCCCAGTCTTTGTTAGCTCTGGCTTCCTGACGTTTAGCAATAAGCTCTTCGATTTTAGCAGTATCGACATCTGAGTTTTTCTGTTCATTTTCAGCCTTGACTTTGTTTGCTTCTTCAATAAGACCTAGGCTTAACACCTTGTCAAAATCAGCGATGAGATAGAGCTTTGTAGCGTCATTTGTCTTAGCTTTCAATACATCGTAAAGACTTGTAAGACCTAAAGATGTATTAAGGTCATTATCCATATTTTCTTTGAACTTTGCGATGTACTCGTTTGCTACAGCCATATCTACCTCACCATCATCTTTGAGGTTAGCGATACGGTTTACGAGTTTATTGTATGCTGTAACTGTGTTGTCGAGGATATCAAAGTCAAACATCAGAGGCTTTCTGTAGTGTGACTGTAAACAGAACATTCTGTAAGCCAGCGGATTGTAGCCTTTTTCTTCAAGTAATGATACTGTTAAGAACTCGCCCTTTGATTTGCTCATCTTACCACGTCTGTCGAGAAGGTGGAGTACATGGAACCAGTGCTTACACCACTCATGACCAAGGTATGCTTCTGACTGGGCGATTTCATTTGTATGATGTGGGAAAGCGTTGTCAACACCACCGCAGTGAATGTCACAATACTCGCCTAAGTGCTTGATTGAAATTGAGCTACATTCGATGTGCCAGCCCGGATAGCCGATGCCCCAAGGTGAATCCCACTTTAATTCCTGATCATCAAACTTGGATTTTGTGAACCAGAGTACAAAGTCTGTTTTATTCTTCTTAGCGAGATCTTCTTCGACGTCATCTCTTACACCGACTTCGAGGTCTTCTTCTTTCTGATTACCGAAAACATAGTATTTATCAAGCTTTGATGTGTCAAAATATACGTTACCACCGCTGATATATGCGTACTCTTTTTCAAGTAATACGGATACCATTTCAATGAACTCATCAATACAATTTGTAGCAGGCTCTACTACATCAGGGGTTTTGATGTTGAGCTTTTTGCAGTCTTCAAAGAAAGCGTCTGTATAGAATTTTGCGATCTCAAGAACAGTTTTCTTTTCGCGCTTTGCACCTTTGAGCATCTTGTCTTCACCTGTGTCAGCGTCAGAAGACAGATGTCCTACATCGGTGATGTTCATAACTCGTGTCACATCATAACCGCTGTATCTTAGATATTTTTCAAGTACGTCTTCCATAATGTATGTGCGAAGATTACCGATGTGCGCGTAATGGTAAACAGTAGGTCCACAGGTGTACATTCTGACCTTGTTACCCTCAAATGGGACAAATTCCTGTTTTTCGTTTCCTAGTGTGTTATAGAGAATCATTGTAATTCCTCCAGTTTCTTTTTAAGTTCGTTGATTTGAATCTGCATTTTGCACAGCTCCTGTGCTACCGGATCTGAGTAATGTATCTGGTCGAGATAGTCGAGTTTCTCACCGTTGATTTTTACAACTCGTGCAGGTACACCGACAGCGGTTGCGTTGTCCGGGACTTCTCCGAGCACCACAGCACCTGCGGCAATTCTAGCGTTATCACCGACCCTGAATGGTCCCAAGACCTTTGCTCCTGAACCGACAAGTACGTTGTTGCCGAGAGTAGGGTGACGCTTGCCGTGTTCTTTACCAGTACCGCCAAGTGTGACATTCTGATAAAGAGTACAGTTGTCGCCGATGATTGTAGTTTCACCGATAACAACACCCATACCGTGGTCAATGAAAAGACCTTTGCCTATTGTGGCACCGGGGTGAATTTCGACACCAGTTTTGTGTCTGCTACGCTGTGAAATCCATCGGGCAATAAACTTCATATTATGATTGTAAAACCAGTGAGCACGTCTGTAAGACCTCACCGCCTTGTAGCCGGAATACAGGAAGAAAACTTCCATCTTACTCCTTGCGGCTGGGTCACGCTCCATAACGGAGTTTAAATCCGCTATTAAAGTTTTGAACATACATATTCTCCTTGTATTAAAGTGGGGTGGAGAGTGGGATAAAGGCGTATGAAAACAAAAAATGCGTCATCCCAAAAGGGACGACGCAGTCGTGGTTCCACCCAAATTCAGCCGATGCATCATAAAACGAGTCAGCATCAACCCTTTGTGCTTTGTAACGGAAGCTTCCGTGTGAAGATACTTAGTTTCCCCTCACAAGCTCACAGGTGCATTTCGTAAAAACTAGACCAAAGGGAATTTCAGCATACATCCCTCTCTCTGATGGCTTTGTTTAAAGTACTTCTCCTGATCAACGCCTTTTTATATTACTAGTATTATATACACTAAATCGCAAAAATGCAATACTTACATTTCGCTTATAGCGTCTTTATTGTCAAGAACATACTTAACGCCTGAGATAACAGTAAATACAACTGAAATCCACATCATAACTTCGCCAACTACATAGAAGATGTTTTCCATCATCTGAATAGCTAACTGCGGTGCGTAAGGGAAAACAGCGTAAACCTCGAGTGCTACCTGAAACACAAAAACTGCGATAATAGCAATCATCTGTGTGACTGTTTTAACCTTACCCCACATATTGGCGGCAACAACCGTGCCGCTTGAAGCAGCAGAAAGTCTGATTGATGTTACGACAAATTCTCTGAAAAGTACTATGATGATAATGATAGGGTCGCACAATCCGTTTGCCAAAAAGCAAACAAGTGCGGAAACAACCAAGATTTTGTCTGCAATCGGATCAGCAAATTTGCCAAAATTTGTGATGAGGTTACGCTCACGGGCAATTTTTCCGTCAAAATAATCGGTGAGCGATGCCGCACCAAAAATAAGTCCTGCAACTAAATAGTGAAATGGGAATGGTATCAGCATAGCCGCAACCATAAACGGCACGAGAATGATACGGAGAACTGTTAACTTGTTTGGTAAATTCATTTTATGCCTCCATTTCGCCTACGAGATCGCAGTCGAGATAGTCAGTGATCTTAACTTTAACGATGTCGCCCTGCTTAGGTTTTACGCTATCTGTTGTGAAGAACACACACGGGTCAACTTCAGGTGCATCAAGTACACTTCGACCAAAGTAACACTCGGCGTAGCGGTCAAAACCATCAACCAGTACTTCGAGAGTTTTGTCGATATAGTTTTCGCAGTTATCCTGCATGATGATAGCCTGCTGTTCGTTAATAATCTGAGCACGCTTAGCTTTTACGTCCTCATCCAACTGGTCAGGATACTCACCTGCGATGGTGTTCTCCTCCTGAGAATACGCAAAGCAACCGAGTCGCTCAAATTTCATATCCTGCACAAACTGAGAACGTTCAGTAAACTGTTCTTCGGTTTCTGCAGGGAAGCCAGCGATTAAAGTTGTTCGCAGGGTGATGTCAGGGATTTCGGTTCTTAGTTTATTTATAAGAGCAGTAAGAGAATTCTTGTCGCCTCTGCGGTTCATTCTGTTCAGCACCTCACCGTTACAGTGCTGTAATGGCAGGTCGATATACTTAACGATTTTGTCTTCGTTCTTGATAGTTTCGATGAGCTCGTCAGTAATTCTCTCAGGGTAGCAGTAGAGTATACGCACCCACTCTAACCCCTCGATTTTGCATAGCTCTTTGAGTAAATCAGGTAGCATCAATTTGCCGTAGATATCCTCACCATAACGGGTTGTATCCTGTGCGATAACGTTGAGCTCTTTTACACCGTTGTTTACTAAAATCTGTGCTTCTTCTAAAATACTCTCCATTTTTCGAGAGCGGAAACGTCCACGGATAAGTGGAATAGCACAGTATGTACAGCAGTTGTCGCAACCGTCAGCAACTCGAAGATAAGCGTAGTGCTGTAAGGTTGACTGTACACGCTTGCCATCAAGTGGCATCAATTCTTTATCAGGAAAGCTCTCAACAGTCTCGTTTTCTAAAGCCTTGTTGATAGCCTCTGCAATGTCGCCATTTGCACCAAGTCCCAAAACTACATCAGCCTCAGGAATAAGCTCACGCACCTGTTCTGCGTAACGCTGGGCAAGACAGCCTGTGACAATAATCTTTTTAATTTTACCTTCTTCCTTGAGTTTAGCAAGTTCAAGAATTTCGTTGATGCTCTCCTGCTTTGATGACTCAATAAAGCCGCAGGTGTTGATGACAGCAATATCAGCCATAGCGGCATCTTCGATAAGACGGAATCCGCTTTCACGAACTTTACTCATCATCATTTCGCAGTCAACTCTGTTCTTGGCACATCCCAAGGAAACAAAACCAACAGTAGTAGACATTTTATTCTCCAGTATGTAGATGTATTTATCAGTAATAGTATTCATCGGTATCGGTGTAAAGTGAAAGCACCGATTTGATATCCGAGTAGCTGTAGCCCAGTCGCAGTAAGGCGTTGACACATCTGCGTCTGCCTTTTTCGTCACTGAGATTACGAGCATATTTTTTGTCGATAACAGCTTTGATGTTTTCTGTCACATCACATTCAATCGACTCAACTGTATCATAAGCAAGGTCTTTGTCGATACCCTTTTCTATCAGCTTTCTGACAGCACCGTTTTTTGACAGATGCTTTAAATTAAGCAGGTCGCTAGCATATCGGAAAGCGTATCTCTCATCGTTGATGAGTCCGAGCTCAACAAGTCTGTCGACCGCTTTTTGTGCGGCATCTCTGCCATAATCTTTAGCAACCTTGTCAACAAGCTCTTTTTGTGCGTGGTCACGATAGGAGATAAGCCACATAGCCTTATCCTTGGCGCGCTTGATATTAGATGCATCTATGACCTCTTTGAGCTTATCGTCGTCGATTTCAATGCCCACATCAATTCTGTGCGATAACAGAATTTCGGTGTCAAGCTTGAGAGCAAATTCTCCGTCTATATATAGAGCAGACAGGCCCTTGCGCTTTGGCTCAATAGCAGTGACAGTCATCAGTCTTCAACTAAGATGTCAATGTTTGATTTTGAGCTTTTTGCAGGAGCAGCCTTTGGCTCGGCAGCTGGCTTGGATACAAGTGTTGCCTTAGCCGGTTTTTTAGGCTTAGGACTTAACTTGTCAACATTTTCCCACAAGAGCTTTTCTATTTCATTTCTGAGTTCGTCATTGTTTTCGAGCATGTCTTTAACATTGTCACGACCCTGTCCAAGACGGGTTTCGCCAAAGTTAAACCAAGCACCTGATTTCTGTACAACATCAGCTTTGACAGCGAGGTCTAAAAGCTCGCCTGTGCGGGAAATACCCTTGCCGTACATAATGTCAAATTCAGCCTCTTTGAATGGAGGAGCGATTTTATTTTTAACAACTTTGGCTCTTGTACGTGAACCAATCATTTCGCCATTTTGCTTTAATGTTTCAATTCTTCTGATGTCAATACGGACAGATGAATAGAACTTGAGTGCTCTACCGCCAGGAGTAACCTCAGGGTTACCATAGACGACGCCGACTTTTTCTCTGAGCTGGTTAATAAAGATAGCAACGCAGTTTGACTTAGAGATAGCACCTGCGAGCTTTCTCAGTGCCTGTGACATAAGTCTAGCCTGTAGACCTACGTGAGAGTCACCCATTTCGCCCTCGATTTCAGCCTTAGGAACCAAAGCAGCAACTGAGTCGATTACGATAACATCAATAGCACCTGAACGGATAAGAGCCTCTGCGATTTCGAGAGCATCTTCACCGGTGTCTGGCTGAGAAACTAAAAGTGAATCAACGTCAACACCAAGAGCCTGTGCATAAACAGGGTCAAGAGCGTGTTCAACGTCGATGAATGCAACGTTACCGCCGTCTTTCTGACCTTCAGCGATACAGTGGAGAGAAAGAGTTGTTTTACCTGAAGATTCAGGTCCGTAGATCTCGATGATTCTGCCACGTGGCAGACCGCCGATACCAAGTGCAATGTCAAGTGAAAGTGAGCCTGTTGAAACATGGCCCACGTTGAGTGCAGAGTCCTGACCAAGGCGCATAACAGCACCTTTTCCGAACTGTTTTTCAATCTGACCTAAAGCGGTCTCAAGAGCTTTATTCTTATCAATAGCCATAGAAATTCTCCTTTTTGGGACAAGCCCACAGATATATTACTCTAGCATTATACTACATAATTGCAGAAATTTCAACAATTTTCGAAAATATGTTCTAATTGTAATTTAAGGTTACGGATTGTAAATAGCTGTCATAGCACGCACTGTGCCTGCTATATCCAGAAAGCCTTCGACGTCGGTGTATCCGGCATTTTCAAGTAGCGTTTTGATATACTCAAACTGGTTTTCTCCGATTTCAAATGCGATTATTCCGCCTTTTTTGAGTTTCTTGGACCAGACGTTTATAATGCCACGATAAAAATCGTAGCCGTCCTTTCCACCGTCAAGAGCAAGAGCTGGTTCAAACTGCACTTCTTTTTGCAGAGTTTTTATCTCGTGTGAAATAATGTATGGTGGATTAGAAACAATGAGGTCGAGTGAGCTGTCTTCAAATTCATTCACGCAGTCATACAAATCAGCGTGGATATGTTTTATATCAGCGTTGTTTAAAATAGCATTTTTGACAAGATATGAGTATGCTGTATCACTCTTTTCAACTGCGTAAACCGTTATGTCGTTTGAAAGAAGTTTTAGCGTAATAGCGATTATGCCTGAGCCTGAACACAGGTCAACAACCTGACATTCCTTCTTGCTGTTAAGTATATCAAGACATGTGGTCACTAGCACCTCAGTATCATCTCTGGGGATAAGTACGCCCTGCGCTACCTTGTAGGTGTTTCCCATGAATTCCCACTGACCTATAATATATTGTATAGGTTCACCCGAAATACGTCTGGTGATACATTCATTAAGGTAGGGGAGCTTGCTTTCGTCAATTGCCTTATCAGCGTAGACTATGGTGTCCTTGCGTGAAAGGGAAAATATGTGTTCAAACAGATATATAGTATCAAAGGCGGGGTTTTCTATGCCCGCCCTTTCAAGTAGTTCTTCTGTATAGTGAAAAGTTTCTCTGATGTTCATAATACTTATTGCTTGTCACAGCAGTTTTCGATAATGTCAGAGCCATCATCAGGGATAACAGCTGTCATTGCTTCAATAGCAACTTCAATCATTTTATCATCAGGCTCTTTGGTTGTGATGTGCTGTGCCCATACACCAGGAGCTGCTAAAATTCTGGTGAATTTGTTGTCGTGCTTGCCACAGAGCTTGATTACTTCGTAGCCTACACCAATCATAAGCGGGAGAAGTAAGAGCTTGAATACCGGTCTTAAAATACTGATGCCGAATGGCTGTGCAGGGATAAAAAGACCGAGTACAATACCTACGATAAGGGTGATAACAAGAAAACTTGTGCCACATCTAGGATGGAATCTGCTCTGTTTTTTAACGTTTTCAACGGTGAGCGGGAGCTCTGCTTCATAGCAGAAGATTGTTTTGTGCTCAGCACCGTGATACATAAATACCCTACGCATTTCTTCCATTCTTGAGCACAGGACAACGTAACCTAAGAATAATGCAATTTTAAGTACGCCCTCAAAAACTGATTTTGCAAATACCACATCTGCAATAGAAGGGAAAGCAAGAGCGAGTAAGTCATATAAAAATGATGGTAAAAAGAAGAACAAGCCTAAAGATAAAGCTACACCTAAAACGGTAGCGAATACCATAATTACGTTCATCAGCTTATCACCGAATTTATCGGTGAGCCATTTTTCAAATTTAGATGGTTCTTCATCTTCTACCATTCCTGATTCCAAAGCCTTGTCTGCAGAAACAGAAAGAGCCTTGTAGCTCAGTCGCATTGAGTCAATAATGCCGACAACACCACGAATTAAAGGAAGTCTGAAAAACTTACCCTTTGATGAAATGGATGGGGTGTTGATATCTTCGGTATGTATTTCGTTTTCGCCTGTTCTTACGGCAATAGTAGTGCGTTTTGGACCACGCATCATAATACCTTCTATCAATGCACTACCACCGATAGAGGTGATTTTTCTCTGGTTAGTTTCTGACATAGTGTTTATTCCTTTGAGATATCTTTATTTTCCGCAATAAATTTTTGTTCTTCTTCCTCAAGCTGGTTTTTGTATATAGGAATACCAACAGTAACCGTTGTACCTACATCAAGACTTGAGTCTATGTCGAGATGGCCTGAGTGGAGTTTGACAATCTCGTCTGCAACTGCAAGTCCGATACCTGAACCGTTGACTTTCTGGTTAGCTTTGTAGAATTTATCCTTGATTTTAGGAATATCGTCCTGAGAAATACCGCAACCGTTGTCGGCAACAATAATCTTGATCATATCTTCCTTGAAATCCTGATAAACCTGAACACCTACCATACCGCCTTCGGGAGTGTACTTGAGAGCATTATCGAGTACGTTGATAAACACCTGTTTTAATCTGTTACGGTCGCCGTATACAGGAGGCATAATTTCAGGCTCGTCGTAGAGCAGGTGCTTTCCTTCGGATAAAGCTCGTTCCTTGAACATATAAATCGCTTCGTCAACCTCAGCGAGTATATCTATTTTTTGCATATTCATAATCAGTCTGCCGGACTGAAGCTTTGAGAAGTCTAAAAGCTCCTCAACAATTCCTGTAAGTCGTGAACTCTCGGAAACGATTACTGACATACCTTTTTCAAGAGTAATTCTGTCAGGTACACCGTACTGCATTGTTTCCGCCCAGCCTTTGATAGCTGTAAGCGGAGTTCTCAGTTCGTGAGAAACACGGGAGATAAAGTCGTTTTTGAGCTTTTCGGATTCGTCAAGCTCTTTTGCCATATCGTTTATGGAGTCGCACAAATCACCGATTTCATCATCGTACATTTTAGTGAGCTTCTGATCAAAGTCGCCCTGAGCGATTTTTTTAGCGGTTTCGCTCATTTCTCTGACAGGTTTAACGATTGAACGGATAAAGTAGCTACCCGAAAAGGCAACACATCCGATGATAATAATGCCGATGAAAATTGCTATAAGCGTCGCAACAAAGGTGTAAAGGTTGGCTTTTCTTAAAGACACAACGTAGCGGATAGCTCCGACAGGTGTTGAGTTAGAATTCTTAATTATATGAGTTGTAGCCATGACCTTTTCGCCTGAGCTCAGGTTTCCTGTCCATTGAGCAAATCCGTCATCTTCTGCAAGAGCATCTTCATAGTCGGGCATAGTCATTCCCTCATCGGGCTCAAAGCCTGTTGAAGTAATGGTGACTCTGCCCGAGGCGTTAATAATCATAAGCTCCATAGATTCTTTGAACATAAAATCCTCGACGTATTTTGACGCCGTATTCTGGAAATCTGTGGTGCTTTCACATTTGTAGCCAGGGAAAACCGATGAAAGCTCGCTGTTACGATTAAGCAGTGCCTGTTCGATAGATGAGTAGGTCAGGGACTGCACCAGTACACTAAGGCATACAACAAGTAAGGTTATTACTGCGATAATAACACCAAAGGTGTTGATTATCCATCGTTTGGTGATACCTTTAAACATCCCTGTCCCTCCTCTCAATAGTTTTCAAAGTATGCAAAAAGGTAGTAATCAAAGTAAAAAAGTTATATTATGTGTCCCACTTGTAGCCAAGACCCCATACTGTTACGATGAACTTAGGGTTACTTGGTTCGTCCTCAACCTTCATACGTAAACGACGGATGTTAACGTCAACGATTTTTTCTTCGCCAACATAAGCTTCGCCCCAAACATGGTTAAGGATGTCTGTACGATCAAGAGCAACACCAGGGTTTGAGAAGAAATACTCCATAATCTGGAACTCAACCTGTGTGAGTTCAATCATTTTGCCGTTCTTCATGAGAGCACGGTTTCTGAGATTGAGTGTGAAGATACCTGATTTAAGCTCTTCTTTGAAGTTGTTCTCAGCCTTCTGCTCAGCTAAAGCGACACGTCTGTATAAAGCGTCAACACGAGCAGTCAACTCAGATGGTGAAAATGGCTTGGTGATATAGTCATCAGCACCGAGCATAAGACCTGTTACTTTGTCCATTTCCTGAGTTCTTGCTGAAAGCATGATGATACCGATGCCTGAGTTTTTGTTTCTCAGTTCCTTACAGACCTGTAAGCCGTCGATACCCGGCATCATAATGTCAAGAATAGCAACATCAAAATCGCCGTTGCTATCCTCATACTTTTGCAGAGCCATCTCTCCACAGTCGGCTTCTACAACTTCATAGCCTGCACGTCTAAGGTTAATAACCACAAAATCGCGGATAGCAGCCTCGTCTTCGCAAACAAGAATCTTTTTCATAACAAAACCTCCGTTTATGAATAGTGATAAAAGTTTAAATAATTAGAATTTATTGATTAACGAGTGTGAACAGAGTTTTGAGTTCATCACCCGTAATTGACAGATAGTTGTCGGCTTTGCCGAGAGTATAAGCGTAAACAGTTGAGCCTGAGCGTAAAAACTCGATATAGCCGGAGCTGTTTTTGTCGAAATCTTCGTCAGAATACGCTTTGATACTGATGATATCATCGGTAAGTTTAAAGGTGTTGCCGACGTACTTGTAACCTGAAACCGTGGTTTCACGGGATTTTTCGTTGTATCTTGCGGTGACAACGCCGTTCCATTTCTCAGGCATAGTCAGGCTGTAGCCATCTTTAGGACAGAGAATAGAGCTGACGTTTGTCTTCAGGGTATAAGATGTGGTGTCAAAATTTGACCAGTCAACTTTTCGAGATACAGTTGATATGTCTTCATTTTCGCTGTAAGGCATAAGTGTGCACACAGGAACATCGATAAGCTCATCCTTATCAAAGTCGGTTGAGCATATCTGAATCGAACGACGTGTCGAACTGTAACCTGAATAGGTGTAAAGCGGATTTAAAAGTGCCGGTATTGAAGAATCGAACAGCACTACCTGAGTGGTGTAATCGCCGGTTGAAGTGATGCCATCAATTATCGCACCATACACACCGTAGGAAATCTGACCATACTGAACACATGCAAGCGATGTGATATCAGAATCAAGCTCAGCTGTGCTGATTTCGGTGAGGCTTCCTTTTGTGTGGATTAAAAGCTTTGCGTGTGCTGAAATATCGTTAGAGAACAGGGAGATAAGTAAAATATCGTCCGCTTTGTCAAAGTTGAAATCCCCCGTTACAAGACTTGAGTAAGTAGTGGTAACGTCAAGCTGGGTGATGGTTTCGTTGTAATCATACACACAAAGAGTGTTTTTGGATGAAGTGGAGCTGGAACAGCCGATTAGTATCTCGTATGTTTTATCACCGTTTAAGTCAGCAAAATCGATTCTGTCGATATTGCTTGCTTCTAAAACAATATCACTGATAACAGAGAAATCACCGTCTTCGCTTTCTACAAACAAAGCGTGAATGACCGAGTTATCATCATCAGCGTAAAAGGCAACAGCTTCTTCTTCGCTATCGTTATCAATGTCCTGCATAACGATAGAGCTTCGGTTAGCACCGTTTTTAGGGTATTTCAGTGTGTAGTCGCCCTTGGTTTGCTTGTCAATCAGCTTTTGAATCTGAGCCTTGTTGCCTGTGGCTTTTGGAGGACACATAATATCAGAGCCATCAAAAGAAAATGCAGAACAGCCCGCAAGCAAAAGTGTCAGCATTAAAGCCAGAGCTATTTTGAGTTTTCTCATTATGTCCCTCCTCCTAAAAATACTCAGGGTATCTTAAAGCAAACTGGCTTTGAGATGCTTGATTTTTATACCCTCATTTGAGAACATTGTTTCGTGTTCTGTCATTATGTTATCTGTGACATCACTGTTGTGTAAATCACGGGTGATGTAGTCTATTGTGAAATTGCACTCCTCAAAGTAAGGGATGCTTTCTTCAAACAGCTCATCGTTGTCGGTTTTAAAGTGTATCTGAGCATTACTGCTTAAAAAGCTGCGGTATTTGTTGAGCTTTGTAGTGTGAGTGAGTCTGCGCTTTTTGTGCTTTTCTCTCGGCCACGGATTACAGAAATTTATGTACATACGCTTGATGTTGTCGTCTTTGCTGATAAGCTCGTCGATATTTTCAACGTTAAAAGCAACAAGTGCGATGTTGTCAACTTTTCTGTCGTGCTCAGAAAAGAGCTTTTCGATGTTACGTCTGCCAACGCCGAGCATATCACTTTTGATGTCAACTGCGATGAAATTTTTATCCGGATTTAAAAGAGCTTTCTGAGCAACAAAGCTGCATTTACCGCATCCGACTTCAAGCTCAATGTCGTTGCCGTTATTGAAAAATTCTTTCCATTTTCCAAAATATGATTTTGGGTCTTTTACAAAATACGGACACATATCGAGCTCAGGCTGTGCCCATTTCTTTTTTCTGATTCTCATAGTCACCTTTTAGTGGCTCTTCATTTTGTGGTCTAAAAAACCACATATTACCACATATAGTTATTTACATTACAATATTATAACAAAAGAGCTATGCTTTTGCAATTCTTTTTTACATATGTAATGTAAAATATATTATTTTAATAACAAATATGACAAAATAGGCAAAAAAATAGCGGAAAATCAGCATTTTTGCAACTAATTTTCCGCTAAATTATTATTTTATTGATTCATTAATGACTCGAAATATTCTTCCATTTCTTTTAAGTCATCGTCTTTTTCCTTTTCAGGGTCATCGGTGTAATAAACAGAAGTTGGAGCATGTTCGGCTCTTGATACAAGAAAATCCACATTTTCTTTCTGAAGACCGTTATATAACATAAAGCTCATTGAAAAACTGCGATGCTTTCTGTTTCGAAATGTCCCGCCTCTACGGCACATAGGGATTTTTCCTTAGCATAAAGGAAATGGTGGTGCTTGATTTCTCCTGTTACGAGTGCATCAAAGCCGTATTTATCCATCAGTGTAACTGCGCCACTTCCGGCACCTGAGCTGACAGCAACCTTTTTGATAGGCTTGTCACCGATTTGTGTGTATTTTACACTGTTTATATCAAGCTGTAATGCGACAAATCTTGCGAATTCTTTGTCACTCATCGGTTTGTGTAACTCTCCGACACACAGAAAATCTTCAGGATACAAAACAGTGTTTTTAAGATCAAGATAGTTTGCAAGTATCTGGTTAACTCCGAAAATTGCAGCTCTGTCAAAGTTAGTGTGTAAGCACAGAGCAGAAAGGTCGTTTTTGATAAGCTTGTAAACTATGCTGTCGCTTGTAACCTTTGTAAGAGGGGAGAAAATCACAGGATGGTGACTTACAATGAGTTCACAACCAAGCTCTTTTGCCTCCTTGATTACATCGTCTGTAATGTCAAGGCAGCATAAAACTTTTGTGACAATAGTATTCTCGTCACCAACTAAAAATCCCGAGTTGTCAAAGTCTGCCTGCGTGTCAAATGGAGCGAGTTCGTCAACAACTGAAATGATATCTTTTATTGTCATAAATTACACTCTCCTTTGATTTTGCCGATAACAGGCAATAACTCCTTGTTACCGATGGAGCGTTTTTGGAGATGCGACAAAACGTGTTTTAAATACGCTTTTGATTGTTCATCTGATGGGTTGAGCTTACCTGTATATAGAAAGCTTTCGTCAATCTGTTTTACATCACCTGTATATTCAACGAGCATAACGGTGTAGTGTTTGCTGTCGCACTCACACGCTTGTTGCTCAATAATCTCAAAGCCGTTTTCATAAAGATATTTTATGAGCACTTCGCATTTTGTCATAGGTTGTAGAATATAGTGTTTGCCTTTGGTTTTAGCCCAAGGACAGTCGTTTAAAATCTTTGAGATAAGTTCTCCACCCATACCTGCGATAACGATGTCGTCAGCTTCAGTAGAGTTTACTTTCTTAAGTCCATCAGACAGCCTTAATGTGATGTTGTCACTTAGCTCGTATCGGTTTACAGTATCAAGTCCACTGCATAACGGTCCTTCGTTGATATCGCACGCAAGAGCCCTGTTTATAACACCATGTAAAACCAGCCACACAGGTAAGTATGCGTGGTCAGTGCCGATGTCAGCAAGGGTTGCACCTTTTCGTATAAAGGAAGCACAAAGGCTTAATCTGTTATCAAGTGAGAAAAGTCTCATGGCTTAATCAGATAGCAGAATTGATTTTTGTAATCAATGCATCACAATCAGCAGAATGAACCATACAAGCCTGCTCGATAGTTTCGCCTCTTGCAGAAGGACAACCTAAACAGTGCATACCCATCTCAAGGAAAAACTGAGCAGTCTGTGGGTACTGGTCGAGTACATCGCCGATGATAGAATTTTTTGTTACCTTATCCATAGTGTAAACCTCCAAAGTTAGTTTTAAAATATTTGTACTTAATATATCACACAATACGGCAAAAAACAACAGTTTATACAATAGGATGAGTAATTTAGCGGATACAAAAAGCAAACGGCGTCCGAGTATTCGGACGCCGTGAAAAAGCGATATTTTGGCATTGCGAGGTATATCTTAAGCTTCTTCTGCTTCTTTCTTCTTTGCAAAGCATTCGCTGCAATAGTAGTCTTTACCTTCCATAGGTCTGAATGGAATAGTAGCTTCGCCACCGCACTGTGCACATGTTGTAGTGTGCATCTCGCGTGCTGATTTAACAGCATTCTTGCGAGCAACTCTGCAAGCCTTGCAACGCTGTGGTTCGTTTACGAACCCTTTTTCTGCATAGAATTCCTGTTCGCCTGCTGTGAATACAAATTCAGCACCACAATCTTTGCAAACCAGAGTTTTGTCTTCGTACATAGTGTAACCTCACTTAAAAAAAATATAAAATCCCGCGACGGAGTTGCACCGCCAAGTACTTTTCGGGATAAATGACAATTATTTGGACAGCTTTTTTCGGATACGATACAAAGCGTTGTCAACCGCTTTTTCAGTAACAGAAAGCTTTTCAGCGGCTTCCTTGTAGGAGTATCCGGAAAGATGCATAGACAGCACGCTTTTCTCAAGAGGAGAGAGCACGCCTGTGATTTTCTCGTAAACGCTACTCAGAAACTCTTTTATCTCCAGTGTTTCCTGCATAGTCAGTGAAGTTATATCTTCAACGGCATTTACTGAATCATCAATAGGTTCGATATTGCTTTCAGGTACACGGAACTTAGCTTTTGAAAGGCGTCTGATGGTGCGGAAACGGTTTTCCACGCACAGCATAGCGTAATTCTTGAAAGACTTACCGCTGTTTGCATCGAAAGTTCTGCACGCAAGCATAAAGCCAATGAGACCTTCCTGCATAATATCTGAGTGTTCGTATCCGTCCGCACAATCGCGGAACTTGGATGCGATTGATGCTATAAGTCCTATGTATCTCGCACACATATTTTCAAACGCTTCGTTTGCCAGTGAGCCACCTGATTTTATGAAGCCGACAAGAACGGCATCTGGACATTTTTCAAAAGAGCAGGATGCTTCATTCATTGCTGTTACCTCACAAATATACATATCTATGATATATGATACTATGGTTTGCAGAAAAAGTCAACAGAAAATTAGTTTTTCTTAACAAAAATGCAAAAGATGATAATAATTATTGTGCAAAATATACAAGAAAAAGTCGTATACTTTTGCTTTGTGTCGAAGTGTGAAATGTGATAGAATAAAATGTAAAGGTCGAATACTCTAAATATACGTTGGGAGAGGTAACATTTGGTAGTTAAGTGTAACAGTTTCGGACTGTTTGGTATAGATAGCTTTTGTGTAGAGGTTGAGGCTGATGTCAGCAGAAGTGTTCCATCATTTGATATAGTCGGACTTCCTGATGCATCTGTAAAAGAGAGTAAAGACAGAGTGCGTTCTGCACTGTCTAACTGCGGGCTGGAGTTTCCGCCTGCGAGAATAATAATTAACCTTGCTCCTGCCGACAGGAGAAAAGAGGGCCCTGTGTATGATTTGCCGATATTGGTGGCACTGCTACAGGCAACAGGTCAGATAAATGCAGATTTATCAGAATGTGCTTTTGTCGGTGAACTGTCACTGTCGGGAGATGTAAGACGTGTGAACGGTATGCTTTCAATGGCTATCAAAGCGTCACAGAGCGGAATAAAGAAGCTTTTTGTACCTTTTGATAACGCACTTGAAGCGGCTGTTGTAAAAGACATAGAAATATATCCTGTTAAAAGTGTCTTTGAGCTTGTAGATCATCTCAAAGGTAGGGGATATATCGAGAAAATACACTACGATTTTGATGCTGATGACAACGTTGATAGTGTGCTCGATTTTTCACAGGTAAAGGGTCAGTATGAGGCAAAACGTGCGTTGGAAATTGCAGCCGCGGGTGGACACAACGTGTTGTTGATTGGTCCTCCGGGTTCTGGCAAAAGTATGCTTGCTAAAAGAATGGGAACAATACTTCCGAAGATGACCTTTGATGAAATGATAGAAACTACAAAAATTCATTCAGTAGCAGGACTTGTGCCTGAGAATAAGGGTCTTATAACCAACAGACCATTTCGATCCCCACACCATTCGGTGTCGGCAGTCGGACTTACAGGAGGTGGAACCGTTCCTCGACCGGGTGAAATTTCGCTTTGTCATAATGGCGTGCTGTTTTTAGATGAGCTCCCTGAGTTTAACCGCTCATCACTTGAGGCGTTGCGCCAGCCTGTAGAAGACTCACAGGTTACTATCAGTCGCGCTATGGGTAGGCTGACTTATCCGTGTTCATTTACGCTGATAGCCGCAATGAATCCTTGTCCGTGTGGTTTTTATAATCATCCTGTAAGAGAGTGTACATGTAGCGAGGATGCTGTAAGAAGATATTTAAGTCGTATTTCAGGACCGCTTTTAGACCGTATTGACATTCACGTTGAAGTTCCTGCTGTCGATTATGATGACCTTACATCAAAAGCTATGGAGGAAAGCTCGGAAAGTATCAGAGAGCGTGTTAACAAAGCCAGAGCTATCCAGACAGAGCGTTACAGGGAAACATCGATAAATTGTAACGCAAATCTTGATGCGTCGATGTTTTCTCAGGTTTGTGTCGTTGATGATAGGGCAAATATGCTGCTTAAAAATGCTTTTGACAGAATGGGACTTACCGCAAGAGCGTATGACAGGATTTTAAAAGTTGCACGTACTATCGCTGACCTTGATGGTAGTGAAATAATAAAAAGTAACCACATAACAGAGGCTATCCAGTTCCGTTCACTCGATCGTAAATACTGGGGAAGATAAGAGTCCTTCATTGATTGTGAAAGTAAAATCACCTAATATTCTAAATTAGAATATTGATTATAGAAATTTAAGTAGTTGTGGTTTGTCTTTTACATACAAGTTTACCAAATTTTTTGACAATCTGGATTTTCGGTTGACTTTGGGCTACTTTTGTATTATCTTATTACATAGATAATGGAATGTTCTGCCTTGATGCAGGATATGCTTTCGGAAAAAGTTTCCGGAATTTGTTATTTTCAGCCATAATTCAGCGTTGTGGTTGATACGTTATGCGATTATAAGAGATACCATATATAAAAATTTAGGAAGTGTACAGATTTTGGAGAAATTTGTAGTTAATGGTGGCACAAAGCTTTTCGGTGAAGTAACTGTAAGTGGTGCGAAAAACGCAGCCGTAGCTATTATACCTGCAGTTATATTGTGCGATGAGCCTTGCCGTATTGAAAATATCCCTAACATCAGCGATGTTACTCTGATTGCTACTATTTTGCAGGAGCTTGGTGCTGTTGTTACACGAGTAAATAAATCAACTTTAGACATCGATCCGCGTCCTATCAACACTTTTGTTGCTACACAGGATTCAGTAAGAGGTATGCGTGCATCATACTATCTGCTTGGTGCTCTGCTTGGCAGATTCCACAATGCCAAGGTTGCTTTACCTGGTGGTTGTAACTTTGGTGTGCGTCCTATCGACCAGCACTTGAAGGGTTTTGCACTTATGGGTGCAAAGAATGAGCTCATCAATGGTGCGATTATCGAGTCAACAAGTGACCGCAGACTTCACGGTGCAAGAATTTATTTTGACACTGTTTCTGTTGGTTCTACTATGAATATTATCCTCGCTGCTGTTAAGGCTGAGGGACAGACAATTATCGAGAATGCCGCTAAAGAGCCACATATCGTAGACTTAGCAAACTTCTTGAACTCTATGGGTGCTAACATCCGAGGTGCAGGTACCGACGTTATCAAAATCCGTGGTGTTGAGTACTTAAAGGGTATAACATATTCAATTATTCCTGACCAGATTGAAGCAGGCACATATATGGCTGCTGCCGCTGCTACAAGAGGTAAAATCACAGTCAGAAATATCACACCAAAGCATCTTGACAGTATTTCTTCAAAGCTCAGAGAAATGGGCGTTGAAATCGAAGAATACGACGAGGCGGTTGTAGTAGATGCTACAAAACGTCCGCTCAACAGAGTTAATGTCAAGACTATGCCACACCCTGGTTTCCCTACTGATTGTCAGCCACAGTTTGCTGCACTGCTTTGTTCGGTTAACGGCACATCTATTATGAACGAGAGTGTCTGGGACAACCGTTACCAGTATATCGCTGAGCTTGTTCGAATGGGTGCTAAAATCTCAGTCGAGGGCAGACTCGCTATCATTGAGGGCGGTCCGATACTAACAGGTGCTCCTGTTAAGGCTACTGACCTTAGAGCAGGTGCTGCTATGATTATTGCAGCTCTTATTGCCGAGGGTACTACCTATATTTCAGGTATCAGCTACATCGAAAGAGGCTACGAGGATGTTGTTGAAAAATTCAAATCTCTTGGTGCTGATATCAAGAAGATTTACATTCCTGATAACGACGACGTAGCTACAACAGCATAAAACTTACAAAGGGTACAAATAAGTACCCTTTTGTTTTTATAGGATATAAGGAGATTTTATGGCGAAAATTGTTCCGCTTTTTTCTTCCAGCAAGGGAAACAGCTACTACATTTCAGGCAACAATGAAGCGATTCTTGTCGATGCCGGTAAAAATTGCAAACAGCTTGAATTGTCACTGCTCCAAAATGAAATAGATACAAAGACTATCAAGGGGATTTTTATTACTCACGAGCACACCGACCATTGTTCAGCACTCAGGGTTTTTGCCAAGCGATATGACTTGCCCATATATGCGACTAAGGGTACACTTGATGCTCTGGTAAATGGTGATAAGGTTGACAGGAACGCCCGTCTTTTTGAGATTGAGGATGAAATTATTCTTGGTGATATGGCAATAAAACGGGTTGTGACATCTCACGATGCTGCTCAAAGTTGTGGGTATCATATCACTACAGCTGATAATAGAAGATGTTCGGTGATTACTGATACAGGCTTTTTGACAGGGGACGCTTTGTCTGCCCTTAAAAACTCAAATGCCGTAGTGATAGAATCAAATCACGATGTTGAAATGTTGAAGAATGGACCATATCCGTTTATACTTAAAAAGCGTGTGCTGTCGCCTACCGGCCATCTTTCAAATGTTGATTGTGCAAAGGTTTTGCCCGAACTTTTAGACAGCGGTGTGACACATTTTGTGCTTTCGCATTTAAGTCAGGAAAACAATACACCACGTATAGCACTCGATACTTCTGTGTCAGTCTTAAACACGTTTGGTGCTGTGCGTGATAACGATTATACAATTATGACCGCACCAGTTGAAACAAACGGTAAAACGGTAATTTTTTGAGGAATTTTATATGTTGAATGTTAACATAATTTGCGTAGGCTCAATTAAAGAAAAGTTTTTTACCGATGCCTTGAATGAGTATAAAAAGCGGTTGCAAAGATATTGCAAATTTAATATAGTTGAGCTTGCTGAAGAAAAAATAACTGACCAGGAAACACAGGCACAGATTGACAAAACACTTTCAAAAGAGGGCGAGCGAATCCTCGCAAAAATCGGTAAGAGCGACTATGTGATTGCTATGTGTATCGAAGGTAAACAGCTCAGTAGCGAGGAGCTATCACAAAAGCTCTCTGAGATTTCTATGCTGAGCGGTACTGTCGATTTTATTGTTGGCGGTTCGTGGGGATTGTCAAAGGATGTTAAAAGCAGAGCGGATTTCAAACTGTCTGTGTCTAAGATGACGTTTCCACACCAGCTTTTCAGAGTAATGCTGAGTGAACAGATTTACAGAGCGTTTACCATCACAGCAAACGCAAAATATCATAAATAAGATGATTTTTGATAATAAAAAAGGAGGTTAATAAAATGGCACTTGACGGAATGATGTTAAGTTTAATAAAAGATGAGCTTAAAGAAGAACTGATGGATTCTCATATAAGTCAGATTCATCAGCCGAGCAAAGACGAAATTGTTATTAACTTCCGCACAAAAAACGGAGCTAAAAAACTGTTCTTGAGTTGTAGAGCTGATTGTGCACGAGTGCATTTTACCGAGAATGCTCCGGAAAATCCGCCTACTCCACCGATGCTTTGTATGTTACTTAGAAAGCGTCTGTGTGGTGGCAGACTTCTGGATATCAGACAAATCGAGTTTGAACGCATTTTGTTCTTCGATTTTGAAGCCACAAATGAAATAGGCGACAGAGAACGTCTGACTTTATGTATCGAGATAATGGGCAGATATTCGAATATCATCCTTATTGAGGAGAAAGGCTTGGTGGTTGATGCTGTCAAGCGTATTGATATAACGATGACTAGCGAACGTGTTGTACTGCCAAAAATCGAGTACACTATTCCTCAAAAACAGGACAAGCTCAATATCTTAGAGGACAGCACGAGTGATATAGTCAAGGCTATTGAAAACAGTGAAAAGTCGCTTGATAAAGCAGTGTTATCAAGTGTGCAGGGTATCTCACCGATTATCTGTCGTGAGATTGAGCACAGAGTGTTTGAGGGAAGTGAGCTTTGTTGCGAGATAGAGAACATCGCAAGCGTTCTGAGAGATAAAAAAAGCATACCGACTATGGTTCTCAAAGACGAGAACACTCCGTTTGATATCACCTTTGTGCCTATCACTCAGTATGGCGATGTAATGAAAACAAAACAGTTTGAGAATTATTCAGCACTGCTCGACAGCTTTTATTATCAGCGTGATATGGCTGTCAGAATGAAGCAGAGAAGTATGGATTTATACAAGCTGGTTTCTAATATGATTGAGCGACTGACTAAGAAAATCAACATCCAGAAAGCCGAGCTTAAAAAGAGTGAGAATAGGGAAGAGCTCAGAATAAAAGGTGACCTGTTACAGGCTAATCTGTACAAAATTGGCAAGGGTGCTATGTTTGTGGAGGTGGAGAATTTCTACGAGGAAAACTCACCAACCCTACGAATAGTGCTTGACCCGAGTATAACACCTGCACAGAACGCACAGAAGTTTTACAAAGCCTATGCAAAAGCTAAAACTGCACAGCAGATGCTGAAAATCCAGATTGAAAAAGCTGAACAAGAACTTAGTTATATGTTGTCTGTTCAGGACTTTTTATCCAGAGCCCAAAGCGATAAGGAGCTATCTCAGATACGACTCGAATTGGTTGAGCAGGGGTATATCAAAGAGCACAGAAAAGGTAAGCAAAAGGCTTTGAAAGCTCTGCCACCACTTGAATTTAAAACATCGGATGGATTCACGGTTTTAGTCGGCAGAAACAATAAACAAAACGACCAGCTTACACTTAAGACTGCTGGCAGATTTGATTACTGGTTCCATACAAAGAACATACACGGCTCTCACACTATCGTTTTGACAGAGGGTAAGGAGTTAAGCGATACTGCAATTTTAGAAGCGGCACAGATTTGTGCTTATCACAGTAAGGGTAAGGATTCGTCTCAGGTGCCTGTTGATTACACAATCGTCAAAAACGTGTCTAAACCAAGTGGAGCAAAACCAGGCAAGGTGATATATGACAGCTACAATACTGTTTATGTAACACCAAAGTTGCCTGACGCAAATGAATAGCAAACAAAAACAAAAAGGTGACAGCCGTAATGGTTGCCACCTTTAATCTTTTATATATTCAGCTATGTCTTCGAGTTTGCAGTTGAGAGCGTCGCATAACTTGCTAAGTGTTTTAGTTTCAATGTTATCGTTAGCTTTCAGTCTACGGACAGTTTTGCTGTCTATTCCGCACCTCTCACGCAGAGTGTAGGTGCTGACACCTTTTTCTTTCATTGTTATCCATAATTTGTCAAAAACTATCACAGTAAATCCCCACCTTGACAATTTATATTATGGGGATTATAATCTTAATTATTAAGGGGATATAACCCCCATAAGAGGTGGTTGTAATGCACAAAAAACAATAAATATTTTCAGTCAATATAGCAGTTGTATTATGGTTCAACGAGTTGTAGAATATAATTGTAAGAACAAGACCGATGAATTGGTTTTTATAAAACCGAGTCGGTAGTATTTGTCCTGTGTATATTTTTTAGAGAGGAATGATTTTATGAAAAAGGTTATTTCTATTATTTTATTCTTGGTTATAGCTTTAAATGTTGCGGGTTTATCGGTGTCTGCACAAACAGCGGAAATCTCTGACAGCTTGTTGTCTGCTATAAGAGTTGAGTATTCTGACCAGGAACTAGTAAAGGATGATATCTCGGTTAGATTTATGAAAGAGCTGTCACACGATAAATATATTCTTAAATACACCGTGAGCAACTATGCTTATACTTGCGATGTAGTAGATATTTATGTCGGTGATTACCACATTACGTCAGCTCGTCCGTTACCTGTTATCTTTATGGATGGTACACTTTACGATATCGAAGATGCATATGACAATGGGTTGCTCAGTGAGTCTGACTTGCGTACAATGTCAGAGTTTGAAGAGCTCAATATGGTGAAAACAGTCATCACTGAGGAGCTTATGTACGCTATGGCTTATTACGCAAATGATGATTATATCAATATCCGTTTTGAGGTGCAGGGTTTTGATAAAACAATAGCTGATATTGATGGCTGGGTTGATGATATACGCGGAGCGGTGGCTAAGCTTAATGAACACTATGAAAGCTTGCATCAGAAATTACTCAAGGACGTGCTGGATGATATTGAGTACAAAGATCAGGTACATAACAATGGTGTGAGTGTGGTTGCTGTTAAGAAGAGTGATATCGAAAAGCTGTCGCACAATGAGTTTGTTTTACAGATGGACTATATATCTGAAGTGCATCTTAAGTATATTGAGCAATTTGATGCCCGATTTAAGGAATACACTTATGAAGAAAAATGTCGTGAAACAGATGGCGACGGAGAGTTTTCTTATTGGCTGATAAATGCACACAACAATATGGGTAGCAGTGCGGTAGTTGGATTCCGTTTTGGTGACCATATTGTCAGAAGTGGAGCGATTTACGGTAATTTTACATACGGATATGGTATTTATGATATAAAGGAAGAAAAGTTCTATGATGTCTATGATTTGAGAGATTGTGTAGACAAATACTATAGACTTGAAGATCACCTTGCATTTTATAGCAGAGCAGTACAGGTCGGTGACAGTGATGGTGATCGTAACGTTACAGTTTTGGATGCCACAAAAATTCAGAGATTTATTGCAAAACTTGATTATTTGTGGGATGATGCATACACTTCTCATGAGAATAAGAAGACAGTTTATGTTTCTGATGTAGATTATGATGGAAAGATTTCTGTTTTAGATGCAACAGCTATTCAGCTTAAACTTGCAAAGTATGATTCATTTTAAGTAATATAGAACAAAACATGGCTGTAGCTTGAGATGTTGTGCAGTCTATATGTGCATGGTTAGATGATAATGACAAGTGTATTATATGAATAAAAAAGGTGGCGACCATTTTGGTTGCCACCTTTTATGTTATTTCAGTTCTACAATTGTAACGCCTGCTTCGCCCTCGCCAAATGTACCTAAGCGGAATTTTTTGACCGCCTTGTGAGTTTTTAAATGGCGATGAATTTCGGCTCTTAAAACTCCCGTACCTTTACCGTGGATGACGGTCAGGTTGTGAGTGTTTGTTAAAATAGCTGTATCGATAGCCTGGTCAACTGCGATGATTGCTTCAATTGCTGTCTGACCTCGCAGGTCGATTTCTGTTTCAGCTCTTGCTGAAACATTTTTAGTTATCTTACGTTCAGGACGTTTAGGCACAGTTACCTTTTCGTCATTTAAAAGACGAAGGTTAGAAAGCGGAACTCTGGTTTTTATGATACCCGCCTGAACTAAAACCTGACCCTTATCAGGGAGCTCAAGCACTTCGGCCTTTTTGTCAATATCAAAAATCAGTACGCTATCGCCGATTTTTAGGTCACGTGGTAACTTGTATGAGCTCTGCTTTGCATCTTTGACAGGGTCAGCAGTGTCCTCGAGATTACGCATATTTTTCTTGAGCTTTGCTCTGTCATCTGCGGTCAGTGCCTTAGCTTTCTGAGCTTTTTCAAGGTCATCGATAAGAGCGTAAGCCTGAGCTTTTGTTTTTGATAAAATCAGAGATGCTTCGTGTTTGGATTTTTCAATCTCACGCTGTGCATCACGCTTTGCACGCTCGAGTTCCTTTTGAGCGTTTTCTCGGTCGATTCTTGCTTTGTTAAGCTCTTCCCTTGTTTTAGCCAAAAGCTCGTCGAGCGATTGTCTGCGTTCTTCCAGAGTTTCTACAACGTCCTCAAACTGACGGCTTTCTGCTGATACGAGCTCTTTTGCTCTATCGACGATTTCGTCCTCCATACCAAGGCGTTTTGAGATAGCAAAAGCATTACTCTTACCGGGTACGCCGATGAGAAGCTTGTAAGTCGGACGCAGTGTTTTTACGTCAAATTCGCAACAGCCGTTTTCGACTTTATCTGTACGTAGTGCGTATTCTTTGAGCTCAGCATAATGTGTTGTGCTGGCAATTTTTGCGCCACGTGAACGGAGCTTTTCAAGAATTGACACAGCAAGTGCCGCACCCTCAACAGGGTCGGTACCTGCACCAAGCTCGTCTATAAGTGCGAGCGTTGAACGGTTAGCAAGTTTAAGTATGCCGATGATGTTGGTCATATGGGCGGAAAAGGTTGAGAGCGATTGCTCGATGCTCTGTTCGTCACCGATATCGACTAATACTCGTCTGAACGTAGAAAGCTCGGAGTTTTCAGCACAAGGTACCATAAGACCGCACATAGCCATCAGTGTTAAAAGACCGATTGTTTTAAGCGATACGGTTTTACCGCCTGTGTTTGGACCCGTAATAACTAAAGTGTCAAAAGTTTTGCCCAGAGTGATGTCGGTTGGAACAACGTTTTTGTCAGGAATAAGCGGGTGGCGTGCTTCTCTTAAGTCGATTTCACCCTTGTCGTTCATTTTAGGCATAACAGCTTTCATCTTGTAAGCAAGCTGAGCTTTCGCAAAAATGACGTTTAGTTCAACGGTGAAGTTGTAGCTCTCGATTATATCGTCAGCATGGCTGCCACATGATGCGGACAGCTCGTAAAGTATACGCTCAATCTCTGCCTGTTCCTTTGATTCTAATACACGTATGTCATTGTTAGCTTGTACAACACCCATAGGCTCGATGAATACGGTGGAGCCTGACGCTGAGGTGTCGTGGACTAAACCTGCGACACTTCCTCTGCACTCAGCTTTTACAGGAACAACGTATCTGCCGTAACGCTGGGTGACGATAGCGTCCTGAAGATATTTCTGATATGTAGAAGAATGTATAATTTTGTCAAGCACCTCTCGTGCCTTTGACTGGGCAACCCTGATTTTGCGACGGATGTCATATAGGGTAGAGGATGCGTTGTCGCACAGTTCTTCTTCGCCTATGATACAGGTGTTGATTTTTTCTTCCAGAAACTTGTTTGTAGATAAGCTTTCAAAGTGGTTATCAAGCGATGTCAAAACACCAGCTGATTTATTTCGCCATTCTTTGATAAGTCTGATTACACGCAGAGTCTGTGCGATTTTTAAAAGTTCGGTTGTAGATAAGCAACCGCCTGCCTGTGCACGTCTTAGTGCATTGGCAATATTTGTTACACCGCCGAAAGACGGTGCACCGAATCTGCCGATGAGCATATGTGCGTCATCAGTTTGTTTCAGTAACTCTTTAACCTCGAAAAGTCCCCACGCAGGCTCTATTTTCAAAGCCTGTTCGTAAGCGTCAGGAATGGTAGTTTCTTTGGCTAAAAGAGTGAGTATTTTATCAAGTTCAAGTGCTCTGTAATGTCTGTTCATATCAATCACTCATCATTTTATAAAATTGCAGTGTCATATAGTCTTTTTCAGTTACACAGCTTAAATAGCTTTCAGTAATTGTGTTTAAAAGTTTCAGTGACTCTTCATTCAGTGAGAACGAAAAGAGTTTTTCAAAGTCTGCGTAAATAGTGTGTCTTAAAGCCGTTATTACACTGAGTGGGGCTGTTATTCCTAAGGCTCCGTTTTGACTTGCACAGCTTTGACAGAAGAGCTTGCCTGTTTTAGGGATGAATGTCATAGAGGGTGCCTTGTATTCTCCGCAACAGTCACACATAATTAGGTCAGGCATATAGCCACACAACTGCATCAGCCTCATTTCGACACAGGCTTTGATTAAAAGCGGTTCTTTCTTGTTGTTTGAAAGCAGATACAAAGCATTCAGTATAAGTCGCAAAAACTCACTCGCTTCGAGCTCCTTCGGACATAAATTAAGACAGAGTTCGCAAAAATACTGAGCGAGGCTCATATTAGCGACATCCTTTCTAAGTCCTGTAAACATCTCGAGGCTTTTTGCTTCATCGACAGAATATGTACCCTTGTTTTCAAAAACAGAAAGTTCTGAATAACACAAAAGCCCGGTGGATGCACACTTCGGGCTTTTGATATTCTTTGCACGACGCACAAACGCACGGATAACACCGTGTGAGGATGTGAGTATAGTTACGAGCTTATCTTGCTCCCTTATACTCTGTTCCTTTATTATCAGTCCGTTTGTTTTGAATTTCATCTTTATCCTCCAAAAGATTTGGATCCTTCTTAGCGTTTTGGATAGATTTGTAGTGCAGGTAATCAAGTACACTGCCACTAATCAGAAAAGAGTTCCACGCATCTGTTTCGTTCATTTTTATCTGCCCTTTCCGTAGGTTTGTTAACCGTTGTAAGATTATTATACGAAAACTTGGTGCAGATATAGTGGGAAATATGTAGAAGCCAGAAATTGTATATTAAGTCAAGCGGCTTCTATCACACCTTTTATGTCTTTGTATTGAGATTTGCAAGTCAGAACATAAAAAGGTTTAAATCAGTCAAAATCCTTCTGGTTAAAGCCAAAGTTGTTGAGAAGAGCTTCTCGGTTACGCCAGTCTTCTTTTACCTTGACCCAGGTCTGCAGATTTACTTTACAGTCAAAAAACTTTTCCATATCTTGTCTTGCGTAGGTGCTGATTTTCTTGAGCATCGAGCCACCCTTACCGATGATGATACCCTTATGAGTTGAACGTTCACAGTAGATGGTAGCATCAATATCCAGAATGTCAGAATCTTCTCTTGTTCTCATTCTCTCGATAACTACGGCTGTGCCGTGAGGAATTTCCTTGTCTGTAAGACGAAGAATTTTTTCTCTTATCATTTCAGCAGCGAGAACTTTTTCAGTCTGGTCGGTTAAAGCATCTGCCTCAAAGAAGTGACCACCCTCGTTACAAAGCTTCTTGAGCTCGTCGATAAGGTCGTCTACACCCTTGCCGTCTACTGCGCAAACTGGCACAACAGCCTCAAAGTTGTACAGGTTTGAGTATGAGAGTATAAGCTCCAGTAACTGCTCCTTGTCCTTTAACATATCAATCTTATTGATAGCAAGTACAACAGGAGTCTGTGTTTTTTTAAATTTTTCGATGAGCATCAGCTCTGTTTTACCGACTTCTTTGTCAGCCTCTACAACCAGAACGCACGCATCAACGCCCATAACTGACTCGTTGATTGAGCGTACCATATACTGACCCAAGGTTGTCTTTGGTTTGTGCATACCCGGGGTGTCGATAAAAACAAGCTGGTATTCGTTTTCGGTGAGTATACCCATAATACGTGTACGGGTAGTCTGTGGTTTAGAAGAAACGATGGCAATCTTCTGCTTTAGCATACAGTTTAAAAGCGAGGATTTGCCGACATTTGGTCTTCCTGTTAATGCTATAAAAGCTGATTTATCTTTAGTGTTCATAAAATAGTTCCTTTTAGAATCGTTTACTTTTTCTTTGTGAGTTTATCAAGATACCACTGAGGTTTTATTACTATAAAAGCTAACGCTACTACCGTACATAATATCAGAACCACAAGAGATGTGATGTTGTGTGTGTAGTAGTTGATTATGAGTTTGAATGTGTAAATATCGAAAAGCAAAAGGAATGCTATGATTACTGATGCTATGGCAGCTACCAGTACTGCACCTGCTGATACGTCCTTGATGAACTCAATATTTTTGTTATATTCGGTTGTAACAGTGTCGCACACACGTTCAAGCACGGTGTTTAATATCTCGGTGATGAAAACCAGCGAGATAGTAAGAATCAGTACACTCAGCTGTGCTGATGTCAGCATGTAAAATTTGCTTGCAAAAAATACTACGTATATTGCCGCGACAAGGTGGAATCTCATATGCGACTCGGTTTTTAGTACGGACAGCAGTCCTCTTATAGCGTAGTAAAAGCTGTGTATCTGTTTAACGATTCTGTCTTTCATAGCTTGTCCTTATTCTTCGCCTATGTAACCCTGACTTGCTTCAAGTCCGAGCATATCCATTACATACTCTTCTTTTTCTCTCATTCTTACCTTTTCGAGTGGCTCCATGTGGTCGTAGCCTAAGAGGTGAAGAACGGAGTGTGCTGTAAGGTATCCGACCTCACGCTGGAAAGAGTGACCGTAAAGGTCGCTTTGCTCCAAAGCTTTTTCCATTGAGATAACAACATCGCCGAGAATCTGGGCACCTGTTGTCGGGTCTGTGTCGTATTTGCCGTCACTGCCCATCGGGAATGAGAGCACGTCCGTTTCAATCGGCTTGTCACGATACTGTGTGTTGAGCTCTTTAATCTGCTCGTTATCAACGAAGGTTACGCTGATTTCAGCCGGACCCTCAAACTGCTCCATTTTGAGCACTGCGTTGCAGCATCTTCTTACAAGCATTCTCATACCTGTAGGGATTTTTACTACTCTCTGTGAATTTGTGATTACTACTCTTACCTTATCCTTTGTCATGTCTTCTTTTTGCCTCCTCATTTTTTTCATACGCCTTGATAATATCCTGCACCAATTTGTGCCTTACGACATCTTTTTCAGAAAAAGTTATATGCTTAATGTCTTTGATATTTTTGAGTACCTTAACAGCTTCTTTTAAGCCGCTTTTTGCACCATTTGGCAGGTCAATCTGGGTAATGTCGCCTGTAATTACCATTTTGGAACCGTTGCCCAGTCTGGTTAAAAACATCTTCATCTGTTCGCTTGTAGTGTTTTGCGCCTCATCTAAGATGATGAACGAGTCGTCGAGTGTTCTGCCTCGCATATAAGCAAGCGGAGCAACTTCGATGTTGCCTCGTTCAAGATATTTCTGATAAGTTTCAGCTCCGAGCATATCAAACAGAGCATCGTACAGTGGTCTTAAATATGGATCAACCTTGCTCTGCAAATCTCCAGGTAGAAAACCGAGCTTTTCGCCTGCTTCTACGGCAGGTCTGGTTAAGATGATTCGGTTGATTTCTTTAGCTCTGAAAGCTGTTACCGCCATAGCTACAGCAAGGTAGGTTTTACCTGTACCTGCAGGGCCGACACCGATAGTGATAGTGTTGTCTTCAATAGCCTTGCAGTAGTGCTTTTGTCCTATGGTTTTTGGTTTGATAGGCTTACCCTTTGATGTGACACAGATGCAGTCTGATGCCAACTGTTCAATTTTCTCCTCACTGCCTTCATTGATGAGCGAGATGCAGTATCTGACATTCTGCTCCGAAAGCTGTTCGCCACGATTAAGAAGTGATAACAATGAGTCGATAACCTTTGCGGCTTTCATAACACCCTCAGGCTCGCCACTGATTTTAAGCTCGCTGTCTCTGGCAGTGACCCTGACTGAAAACTCGTGTTCAATTAGTTTGATATTTTCGTCAAAACTTCCGAACAATGCGACTGCGTGTTCCATGCGGTCAATACTGATAATCTGTTCCATTTTTTATCTCCAGGTTTGGTAAACAAATTTATACAAGTTATAGTATAACACAAAACATCGACTAAATCAAAGAAAATATTACCTATAATATGGAGAAAAAATCGCTTATTACAGCGAAAAAATCGTGATTATGCTTGACAAATGGGTATAGCTTTGATATAATCGCAGAAGTGTAAAGTAATTTGCTTTACAGCTGTATGGTCAGGAGGGTGAGTTTTTTGGAGAAAAATCTTGAGATTTCACTGCTTTTTGACTTTTACGGACAGATGCTCACACCCACACAACAAGAGGCTGTGAGCCTTTACTACAACGACGATCTGTCACTTTTGGAAGTAGCACAGATTTTGTCGATGTCACGTCAGGGCGTCAGAGATGCACTCAATCGTGCTAAAAAGAGCCTTTACACTTTTGAGGAAAACCTGAAGCTCTATGAGCGTTTTTCTAAAACACAGCAAGGGCTTGTGACTATCATTGAAAAAGCTCAGCGTCTTGAGAGTCTTTCTTTTGATGATGAGATAAAAAAGCTGTCTTCTGATATTGTCAGGACAGCACAGAGCCTTTACGAACAGGAGGTCTGAAAATGGCGTTCGAAGGTTTATCTGAAAAACTAACCAAAGCGTTTAAAAAACTTAAGAATAAAGGTAAGTTAACCGAGGCTGATGTTAAAGAAGCGATGCGAGAAGTCAGACTCGCTTTACTTGAAGCTGACGTTAACTACAAGGTTGCTAAAGACTTTACAAAGAGGGTTACCGAGCGTGCAGTTGGTTCTAACGTTTTAGAGAGCTTAACACCGGCACAGATGGTAATCAAAATCGTAAACGAGGAACTCACAACCCTGATGGGTGCTGAGAATTCTCGCCTTAACTTTGCGTCAAAACCGCCGACAGTAATTATGATGTGCGGTTTACAGGGTGCCGGTAAAACTACCCACGCAGCAAAGCTTGCACTTTACCTGAAAAAGCAGAATCACCGACCACTTCTGGTCGCTTGTGATATATATCGTCCTGCTGCTATTCAGCAGTTGAAGGTAGTAGGCGAAAAAGCAGGAGCTCCTGTATTTGAAATGGGTCAGGAAAATCCTGTTAAAATTGCTAAGGAAGCGATTAAGCACGCTAAGGACTACGGCAACGATATCGTAATCCTCGATACTGCTGGTCGACTCCACATTGACGAAGCGTTGATGACTGAGCTTAAGAACATCAAAGCTGAAGTTAAAATTGACGAAATCCTCCTTGTTATCGACTCGATGACAGGTCAGGACGCAGTTAATGTCGCTAAGACATTCAACGAGCTTTTGGATATTACAGGCGTTATTCTTACAAAGCTTGATGGTGATACCAGAGGCGGTGCGGCACTTTCAGTCAAGGAAGTTACAGGCCGTCCGATTAAGTTCTCTGGTACAGGCGAAAAGCTCGAGGATTTAGAAGCGTTCCATCCTGACAGAATGGCTAGCAGAATTCTCGGTATGGGTGATGTACTCACTCTTATCGAAGAAGCTGAACAGAAGCTCGATGCTAAAAAGGCCGAACAGCTTGCTGATAAAATGCTCAAGAACAAGATGGACTTTAATGACCTTTACGACCAGTTTGAGCAGATTCAGAACATGGGACCGCTAAAGGGTCTTCTGTCTAAGCTTCCTGGTATCGGCAACAAACTTGATGATGTTGATATAAATGAGCGTCAGATTGACTGGTGCAAGGCTATCATCCTCTCTATGACAAAAGAGGAGAGAGCAAAGCCATCGCTTATCAATCCGTCACGTAAGAAGAGAATTGCCGCTGGTTCAGGACGAACTGTCGAAGAAGTCAATCGACTCATCAAACAGCTTGAGCAGACACAGAAGATGATGAAGCAGTTCACATCTAAGGCAAAAAGAGGCAAGCGTATGCCTAACCTTCCGGGTCTTGGCGGACCACCAATGGGTGGAAACGGCGGTTTCCCAGGTTTTTAAATAACGCAAAACAGTCTTAAATGCCAATAATTTACATTGGTAAATATATATAAAACACATAAATTTATTGGAGGAACAAAAAATGGTAAAAATCAGATTAAGAAGAATGGGTGCTAAGAAATCACCTTTCTACAGAATCGTAGTTGCTGACTCAAGATACCCAAGAGATGGCCGTTTCATCGAGGAAATCGGCACATACAACCCACTCACAGAGCCATCAGAGGTTAAGGTTGACGCTGACAAGGTTAAGGAGTGGATCGCTAAGGGTGCACAGCCAACAGATACTGTTAAGAATCTTTTCAAGAAGAACGGTATTCTCTAATCCCTGAAAGGAAACAGTTTTGATGAAAGACTTACTCTTAACGATTGCAAAGGGTCTTGTTGAAGAGCCAAACGAGGTTTCTGTTACACAGGACGAGCCTAACGAAGAGGGCACAATCGTGTATCACATTCACGTTGCTGAAAACGATATGGGCAGAATCATCGGCAAGCAGGGCAGAATTGCTAAGGCTATCCGTACTGTTGCTCGTTCTGCTGCTATCAGAAGCAACGAGAAGATTATGGTCGAAATCGACTAAATTACTTTTAAGAACTGGCGGTACGATTCGTACCGCTTTTTCTTTTGCTTTACTATTTTCTTTAGTTGTGATAAAATCACTTTGAAATTAGTTTGTAGGTGAAATTTATGGTTAAACAGTTTTTAGAAGGTGGAAAGATTGTCGGTACTCATGGAGTGAGGGGCGAAATGCGTGTTGAATGCTGGTGTGATTCTCCACAGTTTTTAGCACAGTTTAAAACACTCTACTTTGATGAGGGTAAAGAGAAAGTGAAAGTACAGTCACGTGCCCATAAGAATATGGTGCTGATGAAGATGCCTGATGTTACAACAATCGAGCAAGCTGATCAGCTCAGAGGTAAGATTGTTTACATCAAGCGTTCTGATATTAAGCTTGATGAGGGTGTTAATTTTGTTCAGGACTTAATCGGTTTACAGGTGACAGATTCTGCTACTTCTGAGGTTTACGGCACTGTTAAAGACGTTTTGAGGACAGGCTCAAACGACGTATATGAGATGAAGAGTGACGACTCTAAACTTTACTACATCCCTGCTATTCCTGACATTGTTGATGAAATCGACATCGAGGGTGGTAAGATATTCATTACACCGATGAAAGGATTGTTCTCTGATGAGGATTGATATAATAACCCTGTTTCCTGAGATGATGGAAACTGTGCTTAACGAGTCTATTATCGGCAGAGCACAGAAAAAGGGTGTGCTTGAAATAGAATGTCATCAGCTCAGAGAATTTGCTTTTGATAAGCACCGCCATGTAGATGATGCACCATACGGTGGTGGTAAAGGTATGCTTATGATGACCGAGCCTATCGCTTTGTGCTATGAAGATATTTGCAGTAAACTCGATGAAAAGCCGTATTTTGTGTATATGTCACCACAGGGCAACGTGCTTAATCAGCAAAAGCTTATCGATATAAGTTCAAATCATAAAAATATCTGTGTGCTGTGTGGACACTATGAGGGTGTTGACCAGAGGGTTATTGACGAGCTTATTGATGAGGAAATTTCTATCGGCGACTATGTATTAACTGGTGGAGAATTGCCTACACTAGTATTTGTAGATGCACTTGCACGTATGGAGAAAGGCGTGCTCTCTGAAGATGAGTGTTTTACTAAAGAAAGCCACTACGACGGACTTTTAGAGTACCCGCAGTACACTCGTCCACAGGTGTGGCGAGGCAGAGAAGTGCCCCCGGTGCTGCTTTCAGGACACCACGAAAACGTTGACAAATGGCGACGTGAACAGTCTGTTGTGAATACTGCCAGAAAACGCCCTGATATGATAGAAAAAGCAGAGCTTTCTGATGCTGAAAGAGAGCTTGCAAGACAGATAATTGAGGACAGTAAAACTGAGCAAAACCCTTGATATATTCTGGTTTTTTCACGTTTGGTCAAAATTTGTCTTGTATGGTAAGCACAAAAAGTTATCAACATTTTAGCAGTTTTGCACAAAGAACCAGTTTGTAAAAAATTACTTGTTATCTATCAAAACAAAAATGCATTTTCTTGGTTGACCAACGCGATTTTTGTAGATATAATATCAATCATCGGACAGAGTCCCCTGTTCAATTTTCAGTCTATAATTATTTTGCAAACGAAAAGAGAGGGTTTTAGAATGTATACTAAAGAAGTATTGGTTCAGAACAAAGCTGGTCTTCATGCTCGTCCAGCAACATTTTTTATTCAGAAAGCTAACGAATTTAAGGCAACTGTTTGGGTAGAGAAGGACGAGAGAAAGGTTAACGCTAAGAGCCTTCTCGGTGTACTCTCACTCGGCATCATCGGTGGTACAACAATCACTATCTATGCTGATGGCTCAGACGAGACTGAGGCTGTTGAGGGTCTTGTTGCTCTTGTAGAGTCAGGTTTTGCTGAATAATTTTTATATATTTCTGGTACATTAAGGCGGAGTTTTTACTTCGCCTTATTTTTGTTTTGAGAGCCGAGTGTTCAAGCCTTGATATTTTCCTTTACAAAGCATTAGTTTTGCTTTATATTTAAAATGAGATAGTTTGTGAAGTGACGGAGGTGATTGTGTGAACGAAAAGCTAAAAGAGCTCAGAAAAAAGGCGATGGCGTTGCCGCTTTCTCCGGGTGTGTATATTATGAAGAATAAAAATCGTGATATTATCTACATCGGTAAAGCAAAAGCGCTGAAAAACCGTGTCAGCCAGTATTTCGGTTCACAGAATAATCATCCCGAAAAAGTACGTAGAATGGTTGAAAATGTATTCGATTTTGAGTACATTATCACAGACTCGGAGTTTGAAGCGCTGATACTGGAGTGCAGTCTGATAAAACAGCATACGCCAAAGTATAATATTCTTTTAAAAGACGACAAAGGATATAGCTACGTAAGGGTTAGTAATGAGGATTGGCGACGTATTTCCTATGTTCTCCAGAAAGGCGACGATGATGCTACCTATATCGGCCCTTATAAAAGCAGTTACTACGTAAAAAACAGCGTTGAACAGGCACAGAAAATTTTTAAACTCCCTACCTGTAACAGAAAGTTTCCACAGGATTTCAGAAAGGGCAGACCGTGTCTAAATTACCACATCAAGCAGTGCTGTGCTCCGTGTACAGGCAGAGTCAAGCTTAAAGATTACAACGAAGCTGTCGAAGAAGCGCTGAGTTTCTTAAAGGGTGGCGATGCAAAAACCATCAGGCTGTTAACAGAGAAAATGATGGAGGCATCGGATAACCTTGACTTTGAGCGTGCAGCAAAAATCCGTGACCAGATAAATTCGATAAAGAAGATGCGTGATAAGCAGAAGGTTGTTAACACTACTGTTGATGAACAGGATGTTATCGCCTATGCAAACGACGGCAAAAAAGGTTCGTTTGAGGTGTTCAGATTCAGCGGTGGCAGACTGTTTGACAGAGAGAATTTTATCGTTGAAGACCCTGGTGACGAAGGTGTCGCGCGTCACGAGTTTATGCTCAGATATTACACAATCCGTGAGGATATCCCACGTAATGTAGTGCTCGACTGTGAGTTTGAAGATATAGAAATTTTAGAGCAATGGCTCAGTGAGAAGAAGGGTAAACGTGTTTATATAAGCGTGCCTAAAATCGGTGAACAAAAGCATCTTGTCGATATGTGCAAGCAGAATGCTTTTGAAACTTTGGGCCAGCTCCAGGGGATGCAGGGCAGACAGGCTGCTGTGCTTGAGAGTCTGCGTGATATATTGGGACTTAAAGAGGTACCATACTATATCGAATCTTACGATATCTCTAACACAGCAGGTGCTGAGAATGTCGCAGGTATGGTTGTTTTTGAAAACGCAAAGCCAAAAAAATCTGCGTACAAAAAGTTTAAGATAAAGTCTTTTTCAGGTCAGGATGACTATGGCTCAATGGCAGAGGTGCTGACCAGAAGATTCAGCGAGTATTTAAAAGCTAAAGAAAGCGGAGTAGATATTGACGAAGGGTTTGCAAAGCTCCCTGACCTGATTCTTCTTGATGGTGGTAAAGGTCAGGTAGGTGCTGCTAAACCTGTGCTTGATAGCCTGGGGATAGATGTACCGTTGTTTGGTATGGTAAAAGACGATAAGCATCGCACTCGTGCTATAGTGACAGATAGTCAGGAGATAGCTATACGACCTAACCAGAGTGTGTTCAGCTTTGTTACCTCGATTCAGGATGAGGTGCACCGCTTTGCTATTGGTTATCATCACCAAAGCCGTAAAAAGTCGATGAAATCGTCAACGCTTACTAAAATTGACGGAATCGGAGACGTAAGAGCAAAAGCTTTACTGAAGTATTTCAGAACTATTGAGAATATAAAAAACGCATCATTGAAAGAGCTCCTTAGCGCTCCTAAAATGACAGAGGATAGTGCGAAAGCAGTTTACAGATATTTTCACGAGGATTAAGTGAGGTAAAAATGAGAGTTATTACAGGTAAAGCCAGAGGCAGAATTCTGGAAACTTTAAAGGGTGACGATGTACGTCCTACAACTGATAAGGTTAAGGAAGCTATTTTTTCTGCAATTCAGTTTGAACTTGAAGGAAGACACTTTTTGGATTTGTTTGCAGGATGCGGACAGATGGGAATAGAGGCTTTGTCACGTGGATGTGCAAACGCTACATTTATTGATAAGAGCAGAGCAGCAATTAAGGTTATCGACAGGAATTTATCGGTTACAAACTTGAAACAGTTTGCCAGAGTATACAACGCTGATTCCGTAAATTTCATCAGAAACAGTCTTGATGAATATGACATTATTTTCCTAGACCCACCATATAATAAGGGGATTTTACAAGAAATTATGCCACTTGTTGCACAAAGAATGAAAAAAACCGGTGTTATTATTTGTGAAAGTGCATTAAATGATGAAATATTACAAAAATATTACAATTTTACTCTTGACAGAGAACGTACCTATGGTAAAATAAAGGTAAGCATATATCGTCACGAAGATTATGTATAACTATATATAGTGGTTCGTGATTTTTCTTAGGGGGCTGTTATGAATAATACGGTTATCTGCCCCGGAAGCTTCGACCCTGTGACGCTCGGACATGTTGATATTATTAAGAGAGCGTCCAAAATGTTTGACAAGGTTATCGTTGCGGTGCTTGTCAATATGTCAAAAACACCTAGCTTTTCTATAGAAGAGCGTATTGCTTTTCTTGAAAAAGCGTTAGAGGGTGTAGACAACATTGAGATAGTCGGTTTTTCGGGACTTCTCGCTGATTATGCGAGAGAACGAAACGCAAAGGCTGTTGTCAAGGGCTTGAGAGCTATGTCGGATTTTGAGTATGAGTTTCAGATGGCACTCACAAACAAGAAACTTAACCCTGAGCTTGATACGGTGTTTCTTACATCGGACTCGCAGTATATGTACCTGAGTTCAAGTATGGTGAAGCAGATTGCCTCTTTGGGCGGAGATATCAGTTACTTCGTACCGGAGTGTATTCATGAACAGGTTTATGAACGTTTAAAAACAGGAGCTAGAAAGGAAAAGTAAAATGAGAGTGGATGAACTAATAAACGAGTTGCACGATATGATTGCTGATGCTAAGGCTGTTCCTCTTACAGGCGGTAAGGTTATGGTTGACGCAGAGAAGGTTTTCGATATCCTCGATGAAATGCAGGATACTATGCCTGCTGAAGTAAGACAGGCTAAGAATATCGTTGCTGACAGAGGTCAGATTATTTCTGAGGCTAAGAAGGAGTCTGAGGACATCATCAGAGCTGCTGAGGAGCGTAAGAAGGCTATGATCGAAGAGTCTGAGATTATGCGTGCTGCTAAGGCTGAGGCTACAGAGCTTCTTAACGAGGTTAAGTCTAAGTCTGCTGAGATGCGTAAGGCTGCTAACGATTACGTTGAGAACATCATGAAGAAGACTGACGATGCTATCACAGCACAGCTTACTGAGCTCAGAAAGACTCGTCAGAACTTAAGAATTACAAAGAAGTCTTAACTTTTGCGGTAAGTTAATATTTTGCAAGCTATGGGCTGTTTCGCAAAAGCGAAACAGCCTTTTTGATATTAATATGTTTCGGATAATGGTGGTTGTGTCAAAAATTGCAGATTACATCAGAAAATATACCGATTACATCATTTTGACACTTTGTATGCATTTTCTGTTACAGTATGAATGGAAAATATATGGGAGGATGATTCTATGAAAAAAGTGTTTTCTGTTTTGTTAGCATTGATGCTGATGTTGTCGTGTGTTATTAACGCTGGTGCGATTCCTGCTCCGTGCTATTATGGTGATGCTAATGCTAACGGTGAGTCTAATGTGATGGATGTTACCTTTATACAGGAAGTTCTGGTTAAATTGAATACGATGTCTGCTTTACAGAATAAGTTAGCTGATGTTAATGCAGACGGAAACCTGAGCGTGTTTGATGCAACACTTATTCAACTTAAGTTAGCTAAGTGTATAAGTGAATATCCTGCCGGCAAGGAAGTTTATGTCTATATGCTTTTAGGTGGTTTTGAGACGGATAAAGAATCCGGTTTGGCTACTGTGAACGAGCCTGTCACCTTTACTGTTTTTCCGGACGGCAAGTGTGAACCATTCTACTTTGACTATTATGTAAATGGTGAGTTGATAATTGATGATTCTCAGGAGACATCGTTTACATATTCATTTGATGAAGCAGGCAGTTATAGAATACAGGCTACTGCTACAAATTCTGTGGGCGTTTCATCTGTTGTTTCAATGGACTTTGAAGTAGTTGAAGCCTGATAGAACTATGTGATTATCATAAATAACAGTATTTACAACAAAAGCTCCGATTTCATTCGGGGCTTTTGTGTTTGTTGACAGTGATTTTGAAGAGTGGTACAATGTGACCACTAAAAAGAATTTTGGTGAATATTATGAAAAAAGTGATTTGTTTTCTGCTTTGTGCAGTAATTATGATGTCGTTTAGTGTTATGAGCACAAACGCTGCTATTGAGCCGATTGCCTATGGTGACGCTGATGCCGACGGTGATGAAAATATTTTCGATGTTACGTTTGTACAGCTTTGCGTGGCTTTACTCGATGAAATGGATAAGTTGCAATTTGAGGTTTCCGATGTTGATGATAACGGAGAGATAACCATTATGGATGCGACTATGATTCAATGCCATAACGCTGAACTTATAGACAGCTACCCTGCGGGCGGATCGGTATCGCTTGATTTGGATATTCATAACTTCTACTGCAACTTAGGAGATGCTGTGCTGACGTCAAATGATTTAGCGACTTTTTATGCGGATGTTTATAGTGGTGTAGGTGGACCGGTTACTTACAGCTTCTACATAAACAAAAGACTTGTACAAGTAACAAATGATTCGTATTTCAGCTACTATTTCAGAGAAGCCGGCGAATATGATATTAAAGTTGTTGCCGAAAACCATATAGGTATTGTTGAAGAAGCACATCTGAAAGTTCAAAGCATCGGAGAAGAAACTCACACTGCACCAGAGATTGGAGTTTACTATACTAATCTGTATAAACGAGATCTGTGTGACCGTGCTGATGATGCAACAATTAACGTTATGGTTCTGGGTGCAGATGAACCTTATGAGTATGCATTTGACCTTTATTATGGGGATAAATTGATAGCATCACAGATAATGTCCGAGGATAACACCTTTAAGTTGCATCCTGACAAATTGAAGATTAAACACGAATATACCTTATATGTTGCGGTTAGTACAGGTGACTCAAATATCTACTTAAGAGATGTGCCTGTGCTCGTAAGATACACAAGAATATGATAAGCCTTTAATGAAAAAATCGAAGCACTGCGGAAAAATTCGCAGTGCTTTTTGTGTTTTATTTAGTATATATATCCAAAATTCCAGTCAAGAAAATTTCAAATTGTAAATTTTTTGTTATAAATCGTAACTTTTACCTTGATTTTCTAACAGACATAGTATATAATCGTTCTATAAGTGGCATAAGGTGGTAAAAAGTGTAACTTTATAGTCACAAAATTCAGGGGAGGTGGCAGAATGTTCTCTGGTACTACTAATCAGACAATTGACCCAAAGGGTAGATTTATTCTGCCGTCTAAGTTTAGAGAAGAACTCTCGAGTACGGTTTATGTTACATCAGGTTTTGAAAACTGTGTGCAGATTTTGTCCCCTGAACAGTTTGATCGCCTCAGAGAGCAGATCAGACAGCTCCCTGCTGACAAGACGTTATCATTGCAGTATATTCTCATTTCGCCTGCAACAGAGGTAAGTGTCAGTGCCCAGGGCAGAGTTATGATTCCTCAGAAACTCAGAGAGGATGCATCACTTACTAAAGACATTGTTGTTGTTGGTATGGATACCAGAATTGAGGTCTGGAATAAAGAAAACTTCGAAGCGTTTATTGAAAAGCAGAAGAAAGAGTCTGTTAAAGAGGCTCTTGAGCTTCTGAGACTGTGAGGAAGATATGAGTTTTTCACACATTCCCGTGCTTTTAAACGAAACGATAAATGGTCTTAATATACAGGAAAACGGAATTTATGTTGACGGCACAGCAGGTGGCGGTGGTCACTCTTCAGAGATTTTATCACATCTTAAAGAGGGAAAGCTTATTTCTATTGATCAGGACCCCGACGCTATCCGCCACGTCAAAGAGCGTTTTAAGGATAACCCTAACTCGATTATTGTTAAAGGTAACTTTTCCGATATGAAAGAGCTTTTAAACGCAAGAGGAATTTATTGCGTAGACGGTGTTATGCTTGATATCGGTGTATCATCTCACCAGCTGGATGTAGCTGAGCGTGGATTTTCTTTCCACGAGGACGCTCCGCTTGATATGCGTATGAGCCAGGAGGGTGCTTCTGCAGCAGATTTAGTCAATACGCTGGAGTATTCAGAGCTTGCAAGAATTATCAATAACTACGGTGAGGAGAAGTATGCTTCTTCAATCGCGAAAAATATAGTGAAAGCAAGACAGGAAAAGAGAATTGAAACTACTCTTGAGCTTGCTGAGATTATAAAAAACAGCGTACCTCAGAAGGTGCGTAGGGATGGACATCCTGCCAGAAAGACATTTCAGGCATTGAGAATTGCAGTAAATCGTGAGCTTGATGTGCTGGAAAAGGGTCTTGACGAAGCTTTTGAGCTGTTATCAAAAGGCGGCAGACTTGCTGTGATTACTTTCCATTCGCTCGAGGATAGAATTGTAAAGCAGAAAATGGCTTCATGGTGTGTAGGCTGTACCTGCCCTAAGGATTTTCCTGTTTGTGTTTGTGGTAACAAGCCTAAAGCCAAGCTTATTAATCGCAAGCCGATTGTGGCAACAGACGAGGAGTTGGAGCTCAACGTTCGCTCAAGAAGTGCAAAGCTGAGAGTCTGCGAAAAGCTGTGAGTTTTTTACAAAAAACTGCTTTAATTCTTATGCAGAATAACAGTGGTCAAAACATCTATATGAATGGGTAAATAATACCCATATTTGTTGTTATTTACTATGGACTTTGTATATACCCTGTGGTAAAATGATAACAAACTTGTAAACAATGTTACAATTTTCTTTAAAACACTATAAATTGTGATAAATAAATAGCTTTTACGCTATATTGTGGGTGCTTTCAGATACCCGCTCAAGGAAAACGATGTTTGTTTTCGCCTTGAGAAACTCAAATTGTGTCAACGGTGTAATTTTTATAGGACACAATTTTTGCTTATGATTATTTACTTTTTACATATCGCCTGAAAAACAGAAACCAAAACAGAACCAAAAACAGAACAGAATTGAAATGACAGGACACGGGGTGCATCTATGTTTTACGACAACCGTAATCTGGCTTATGACCTTCGCTTGTTCGAAGAAGAAGAGATTCGCTCTTCTACAGTAGAAACCCCAAAGAAGAAACAAGCCGATAAGCCGAAAAAGAAACAACAGAATACGCATGTCGACAAAAAGAGCACGGGCGAGAGCAGTTCTATCAAACGTATCAAACGTAGAAAGAACAACTTCCTTAACATCTCGCTTGCAGTGGTGCTCGCAGTAGTGATTGTGGCGGTGGTAGGTCTTATTATCCACGGTCAGGTTCAGCTTACAGAGCTCAACCAGCAGATCAGTGCGGCAAACAGCGTGCTTGAGGAACAGCAGAGTTTATATACTCAGCTTGAAATGAAAGTCGACGCAAGCATATCAACAGCCGTTGTTGAGAAGTATGCACAGGAAAAACTGGGAATGATTAAGGTGTCTAACTCACAGAAAGAGTTCATAAGCCTTAGTGAAGGCGACAAGGTCGAGCTCACCATGAGCGATAACGACACAGTCTTCGATGCTATTGCCGATGCGTTTTCCTCACTTTGGTCATAACTTTTTAACCGGCGTAATAGTATGTAGAAGATAAGAGTTGAGATTTTGTCTTAACTCTTTTTCTGCTATTGTATTGGTTGTATTTTTTATCGAAATCTGACCCGATTATTCAAAAAAATTTATTTTTTATAGTTTTATGAGCTGTTTTTACTCAGCTTTAATACTGAAAATTTTGGAAAGGAGAGAACACTTATGAGCTCTAAACAAAAGGGTGCTACCCAAAGACTTCGTCAGCGTACTGTATGGCTGCTTATCATATTGCTTGCTGTAGGATTTGGTGCGGTTATCTCAAGACTTGCTTATCTTCAGCTCATAGTGGGCGAGGATCTCCAGCAAAAGGCTGTTTCCCAACAGCTTTCGGACACAACTATCAGTGCTAAACGAGGCACTATATACGACCGTAACGGAAAAATTCTTGCACAGAGTGCGTCGGTATGGCAGGTGGTACTTTCTCCGGCTAACTTCAAGACTGACGAGCAACGTGAGTTTGTTGCTACACGTCTTGCTGAAATACTCGATTTAGAAAAAGAAGATGTTCTGGAAAAAACAAAGCAGGACAGTTATTACACCGTAGTCAAGCGTAAAATCGAAAGCGAAGAGCAAAAGCAGATTTTAGAGTTGATGAATGTAGTAGAAGAAAAATACAAGCTTAGTAGTGTTATCGCTTTGCTTGATGATTACAAGCGTTACTATCCTTACAGCGAGCTTGCTTCGTCAGTTATCGGATTTACCGGTTCAGATGACCAGGGACTTTCCGGTGTTGAATACCAGTATGATGAGTATCTCACAGGAACACCTGGCAGACTTGTAACAGCAACTAACGCTAACGGAACAGTGATGCCGTTCGATTACAGCCAGAATGTCGATGCTGTTGACGGTAACTCGGTTGTACTGACAATCGACGAGACTATCCAGAGCATCGTTGAGAAATATATGAAGAAGGCTATCGAGGACTACAACGTTTACAACCGTGGCGTTTGTATCGCTATGGATGTTCGAAACGGTGAAGTCCTTGCAATGGCAACGGTTGAGGGTTATGACTCAAATGATCCGTTTACTATCAGCCGTGAGGAACAGAAGAAAATCAAGGAGATAGATAAAGAGTATCTCATTGAAAACGGATATCTCAAAGAAGAGGATAATCCTACTCAGGAAGAGTATGATAAGATTCTTGCTACCGCTAAAAGCGAAGCTGAGAGTGCTGCTCTTACAAAGATGTGGCGAAACAAGGCTATCAGTGATACATACTATCCTGGTTCCGTATTCAAAATGATTACCCTTTCGATGGCACTCGAAGAGGGTACAATAAATCAGGACTCCAGATTCAACTGTTCAGGTGCGTTCCAACTCTATGATAAGAGTATCGGTTGTCACTACAGTGCAGGTCACGGTACACAGACTTATGCAGAGGCTCTGTGTAACTCATGTAACCCTGCGTTTATTCAGATTGGTCAGTCGGTTGGAGAAGAAAAGTTCTGGCAGTATTACCAGTCTTTCGGCTTCTCTGAGAAAACAGGTATTGACCTTCCTGGTGAATCTGACGACCTGTTCTTTACTGAGGATGGTTCAATGGGTCCTGTTGACCTTGCGGTTGCGTCTTTCGGTCAGAACTTCTCAATTACTCCTATCCAGATGATTACAGCAGCGTCAGCTATTGCTAACGGCGGCGATCTTGTTCAGCCACACGTTGTTAAGCAGATTTTAGGTATAGACGGTTCTGTTGTTCAGAATATCAGCACAAACACAAAGCGTCAGGTTATCTCAGAACAGGTAGCTGAAGAGATGCGTGGTATACTCGAGCAGAATGCTATCGACGGTACCGGTAAAAACGGTTATGTAGCAGGTTACAGAATCGCAGGTAAAACCGGTACAACCGAGAAACTCAATGACTCAAACGGCGACGGCGTTCAGGACTATATTGCTTCATACTGTGGTTTTGCTCCGGCTGATGACCCTGAAATAGCGATGCTGGTGTTCTTTGATACTCCGCTTTCAGGCAACTACTATGGTAGTGCGGTTGCAGCTCCTGTATTTGCAAGCATCATGGGTGAGGTTCTTCCTTATCTCGAGCTTGATGCACAGTATACTGAGGATGAGGCTGCAAATGTTGACACTACCGCAGGTACATACACAGGTCTTTCTGTGAGTGAAGCTTCCAAGATTGTTAATTCCGACGGATTTAACGTTACAATAAAGGGTGAGGGTACAACAGTTGTATCTCAGGTGCCTGCTGCAGGTAGTAAGATTCCTACAGGCGGTACGGTTGTACTTTATACCGATGATAGTAGCACTACAGAAAAGGTCACAGTGCCAAGCCTTATCGGTTTCTCTGTTGCAGATGTAAACTACATTGCTTCTCAGTATGGACTTAACGTCAGCCTCGCAGGTATGGTAAGCTCTAGCGACTGTACTTCGATCTCTCAGGATATCGCTGAGGGTACTACCGTGAGTCCGGGTACCGTTATTACGGTTACATTCAGTTCAAGCGGTGTAAATGACTAACATAAACTTACTAAAAATAAATGAGGTGTAAAAATGGAATTAGGAATATGGACTTTTGCGACAGCACTCGTTTCATTTGCCATTGCTGCTATTTCGGGAAGATACCTTGTGCCTTTTCTGCACAAGCTGAAGTATGGTCAGACTATTCTTGATATCGGTCCTTCATGGCATAAGAATAAGCAGGGTACTCCTACTATGGGCGGATTGATGTTCATCTTGGGTATCACGATTTCTACAATCTTATTCGTTGTATTGTACGCTGTAAATCACGACGGTCTTGGGGATAACGACCTCTTCGTTTTCACAGGTTTGTTTATGGCTCTGTGCTATGGTGGCATCGGTTTTATAGATGACTATATCAAAGTAGTAAAAAAGCGCAACTTAGGTTTAACTGCTATTCAAAAGCTTGTTTTACAGTTTACAGTAGCTGCTGTTTATCTTTTCATAATGTATAAGTTCGGTGATAACACTGAATTGTTTATTCCATTTTTAGGTTATGTAGATCTCGGCTTTTTCTACTATATCATTATGGCTCTTATTATCGTTGGTATTACAAATGCGGTTAACCTGACTGACGGTATTGATGGTCTTAACGGTTCAATAACTTTCTTTGTTGCATTATTTTTAATGATTATAGCAACCATCCTCGGTAGTTTTAAGTCAGACGTGTTGTTCTCAGCCTCTGTTGCGGGCGGATGTTTAGGCTTTTTAGTATGGAACTTCCACCCTGCAAAGGTGTTTATGGG
>JAFUKO010000069.1 GCA_017473555.1 Ruminococcus sp.
GAAAATGTAATATTGTTGGCTGGGAGGATAATTATTTCTGCGACATTTTTGGTGCATATTTGAATTTTCATAGCAACCTACTTGGCAAAACTCGTGATGACAAGCTGATAGTATGGGCGGATTGGGATGGTTATAATCCCATAAATTATACGGAAGAAAAACCGATTTCCACTAACGGAAAACACAGTACTTATGTAATTGCTGAAAAGCTGTTTTGGAGAATAATGACGGAGGACTAATCCCGAGAGACAAATTCCAATTAATCTAATAACTCGGTAGAGTTTCATTTTTGCCGGATGGTTTCACTTTTTGGCTGATGGTTTCATTTTTTGAGTGAAACCTTTTGAAACCCTATGAAACCGTATCATTATTGTCAAAACAATTCAAAAAGCAGATATCCGAGTGGGTATCTGCTTTTTCTATGCATCAAGAATATAACTGTACAGGTTTTTACCATACAAAAAAGGCACCCTTTATAAGAGTGCCTTATGTTTATTATCTTTTCTGGATTTTACCGCGATTTTTGATTGACTTGATGATACTCGAAGTCAGCATATAGATTGTTGCGATAATCACAGCTAAAAGTAAAATACAAACGATAACTGTGTATTTCGGGTCGGAACCTGTGTTGCTATCGCCCATATCGGTTATCTCAGCAGATGATGAACAAGCTTTGACGAACTTCTCCTGCATATAAACATACACGTCGCTAGGAATGTTTGAGAAAGTGTAACACTTGTCGAGATATTCCTCAGGCGGATAGATGAGCTCGCAGTTTTTGATTTCTTCGTCAAGCATATCATAAGCTCCGCTGTTTGGTGTACCATAGCCGATATACTCAGCATTTGCCACAGCGATTTCAGGGTCGCACATAAAGTTGATGAACAGCTCAGCATACTCCTTGTTCTGGCAACAGGTAGGAATACACATCGCATCAACGAAGAGGTTAGAACCCTCCTCAGGCAAGCAATATTGTAAATCAGGGTTGTTATCCATCATTGTGTAAATATCGCCGGCGTAATACGGAGCGATACCTGCCTGTGAACCCTCCATCTCGGTAAACACCTGATCCATAACGTACTTTTTAAGGAGAGGTTTCTGAGATACGAGCTTTTCGGTCGCTCTGTCAATATCCTCGTGAGTGAATGTTTCGTCACCCGGATTTATCGGCGGGTCACAAAGTTGCATAGCAATAGCCATCGAGTCACGAGAGTTGTTGAACATCAGAATCTTGCCCTTGTTCTTCTCGCTCCACAAATCCTTAAAACCGGATACATCATCGTGGCCGAGCACCTTAGGATTATATCCCAGAGCTACGACACAGGTGGTGTAAGGAATCGAATACTCGCCTGTCGGATCATACGACGAGGTTTTGTATCTGTCCATAATATACTTGTAGTTAGGAACGTTGTTAAAGTCGATTTTTTCGAGCATTCCCTCTTCCCTAAGTTTACTGACCATATAGTCAGACGGAATAATTACATCATAGGAAGAGTTGGAGTTTGACAAGATGTTGTAAAGCTCCTCGTTTGTCTCAAAGTTTGTGTAATTGACTTTGATGTTGTACTTCTCTTCAAACGCATCAATGACATCGAGTGTGCCGTCGTCGCCGTTAGAGATGTACTCGCCCCAGTTGTATACATTAACTTCGCCTTCATAACCACCGCTACTACCGCCACAGCCTGACAGACACAGCGGTAAAACAACAATTATGAGGCACAAAAGAACGCATAATTTCTTTTTCATTTTCTACTCCCAAAATAAATTATGCACGAGATTTCTCGGCCTCTTTGTTATTTCTGATGTTGATGAGAATCAGTATCAGCAAAATCGCAACAAAGAGCAGTGCCGACAGTGCATTTGCCTTAGGATTTATACGCTGGTGAGTCATCGTGTAAATCTGAATAGGCAGAGTCTGGAACTTACTGCCACGGGTAAAGTATGTGATAACAAAGTCATCAAGAGAGTATGTGAAGCTGATAAGCATACCTGAGAAAATGCCCGGCATAATCTCAGGAAGCACAACCTTGAAGAACGCCTTTATCGGACTGCATCCAAGGTCGAGTGCAGCTTCGTAAATACTGCTGTCCATACGTTTTAGTCGTGGAGTAACATTCAAAATAACATACGGTGTACAAAAACCGATGTGAGCCAAAAGAACAGTCACAAATCCCATTTCAAATCCGAACAAAGTGCCCGCCATTGTAAACAGAAGCATCAGCGATACACCTGTTACAATCTCAGGGTTGATGATAGGAATATTTGAAACGGTCTGGACTACGGTTCTGTAACCACCTTTAAAATTGTAAATACCAATCGCAGCGAGTGTTCCGAGGATTGTCGCAAAAAGTGATGCTAAAAACGCAACAAGTAAAGAGTTGTACAGCGACTGCATAATCTGCGAATCCTGAAACAATGCTACATACCACTTGAGCGTAAAGCCTTTCCATACAGAGGTTTTTCCGTCATTGAAAGAGTACGCAATAAGGTAGATAAGCGGTAAGTACAAAAAGCCCATAATAAGGCCGAAATAAATCTTTTGAGAAAGCTTTTTCATACGCCGACAGCCTCCTCATCACCAAACTTGTTCATAAACACAAGGAAGCCCAGGATAACTACCATAAGCACAAGTGCGATAGCTGAACCTGTGTGGTGGTCAGACTGGAACACACGCTCAATGACATCACCTATCATAAACTGTGTGCCACCCAAATACTGAGCTACAAGGAATGTGCTGGCTGTAGGAACAAAAACCATTGTTACACCTGAGATAATACCAGGCACAGACAATGGGAAAACAACGTTTTTAAATACATAGAATCTGCTCGCACCCAAATCCTGTGCGGCTTCTATAAGTGAGTTATCGATTTTGCTCATAACGGTGTGTATAGGCAAAATCATAAATGGCAGAAACTCGTACACCATACCTAAAATGGTAGCACCTGAATTACCAATAAGGGTTACATCAATACCGATAAAATTCAGCAAGGTATCAAGCGGACCGTAATTCTGCAGAATCTGCACCCAAGCGTAAATTCGAAGCAGAAAGTTCATCCACATCGGCACCATAATGAACATTATAATCATACTCTGCTTGTGCTCGTCACATCGTGAAATCATAAAGCTCAGCGGATATGCAAGCACCAGACATATAAATGTTGAAATAAGAGCAACCCACAGCGAATACAAGAACACCTGTGAGTAATCAGCGGCACTGATGAAAGTATCAAACGTAAAATTGCCCTGTGCATCAGTAAATGCGTAGTAAGCAACCATACAGATAGGTACAATGGTAAAAAGAAGCATCCACAAAAGGTACGGATAAGCTGTCTTTTTAGTCTTCATCGGCGTTTTCCTCCTCTATAACTTCGAAGGTAGCCTTTGAAAAATCAAAGCTTATCGGAACATAGGTAGCAACCTGCTCATCCTGATCGCTCTGCATCAGCCATTTTCTCTCATCGGACTCAAGGATGATTTCATTGTGCTCACCCTTCCAGATAACAGACTCGATGTAAACCTCATCGAGGTCACCGACACCGTCACCTGCGATATGAAGTCCTGATGGTGGCAGGATAATGTGAAGCTTTGTGCCCTCTGCATAGTAGCAGTTTGGTACTTCAATTTCATTATCCTCAATAGATATAGTGATAGTATTAGCTTCCTCATCACTGTAAAGTACAGTAGTGAAAATTTCATTGTTAGGAAGCAAAAACATTTTTCTCATAATATGGATGTTGTCAGGGTCAACAGTCATACCGATAGTTGAGCCGACCTTCTGAGCAACTGTTGAGTGGATAATCCACTGGCACTTGTTACACTTGACGCTCATTTCATAGTGAACACCCTTAAATATTGTGTCTTCAACAGTACCGACAAGTACAGATTCACTCGGGTCAACAACCTCGATATCCTCAGGACGGATAACTACATCGACAGGAGTGTTTTTACCAAAACCTTTGTCAACACAGGTAATTTCCTGACCGAGAATACTTACTCTGCAGTCACCAAGCATAACGCCGTTGATGATATTAGCCTCGCCGATGAAGTCCGCAACGAAAGCATCAGCAGGCTCGTTATAAATATCAGCAGGAGTACCAATCTGTGCGATGTGACCGTTGTTCATAACAACAACTCGGTCGCTCATTGTGAGAGCTTCCTCCTGATCGTGAGTTACATACACAAAGGTTTTCTTTGTTTTCTGCTGGATTTTCTTAAGCTCAATCTGCATATCCTTACGCAGTTTAAGGTCAAGTGCTCCGAGTGGCTCATCCAGAAGAACCACATCAGGGTCACACACAAGTGCTCGTGCAATCGCAACACGCTGCTGCTGACCACCTGACAGATTGTTAATCTTACGCTTTTCGTAGCCTTTGAGGTCAACAATAGCAAGCATATGCTTGACCTTGTTCTCTATTTCACGCTTGTCCATCTTCTTTAAACGAAGACCGAAAGCGATATTATCGTAAACATTCAGATGTGGAAACAAAGCGTACTTCTGGAACACCGTGTTAACGTTACGTCTGTACGGTGGAATATCATTGATGCGTTCACCATCAAAGTACACGTCACCGTCTTTAGGCTCAATAAAACCGCCGATAATTCTCAGCGTTGTCGTTTTACCGCAACCCGACGGACCTAAAAGCGTGATAAATTCCTTGTCATAGATATCAAGATTGATACCGTCTAAGATTACTTCATTTCCATAGTCGAAAAAGATATTTTTCAGGGACACAATAGTTTTTCTGTCCAACTTTCTACCCCCAATCAGAATATTAAACGAAATACAAATTTCGTCAAATAAATTATAGTGGCAAGCACCCCTTTTGTCAACGAATTATAAGAATATTTTTTAACGATTTAAACAACTAAAATTTAGTAATTTTTCATACATACTTTCCTACCCCCATTCACAAAAGTCAGCTTGGCTTTTTGACAAATATGTGCACTGCTATGGCAATATACACATATACACACTTTTAAAGTTAGACATATCTTATGTTTCTCTTTGTTATTTTCGACAAATAAATCATCTTTAGTTTGTGCATATTGCTAGTAACTATGATTATTCATTTTAAAAGAAATCTGCTTTTTTATTTTGCAAGGTAAAAGTGCACATTTATATGGTTACATTTTTGTTAAATATATGTATTTAATATTCAGGGAAAAAGATTTATAATTAGCCTAGGGTAGTTTGGTGCGATTAAGCACGAACACTTAAGAATTTGAAAGGAAGATTGATGTGAAAAACTTCAAAAGAACTCTGTCTTTACTGCTCGCCATTTTTATGGTTGCATCAATGCTCACAGTAGTTGCAACTGCACAGGCTTTTGCTGCAGAGACAGAAACAGCTAACACAAGTGCTGTAACAAGTGCGGACAGTTTCTCATGGGATAACGCTACAGTTTATTTCGTACTTACTGACCGTTTTGTTAACGGCGACACTTCTAACGACCATTCTTACAACAGACTTATCGACAAAGACGGCTCTGTTGTCACCTCAAGTAAGCTCAACTCAGATGCGGCTACTTTCCACGGCGGTGACTTCAAGGGTCTTACAAGCAAAATCGAAGATGGTTACTTCGATGACCTTGGTGTAAACGCACTCTGGATCACAGCTCCTTACGAGCAGATTCACGGTTACGTTATCGTTGGTGAGGGTAAGTCAAACTCTGTTAAGCACTACGCTTACCACGGCTACTATGCTATGGACTACACTCAGACAGACGCTAACTTCGGTACACCTGCTGAGTTCAAAAAGATGGTTGACACTGCTCACGAGCACGGCATCAGAGTCGTTCTCGATATCGTTATGAACCACCCTGGTTATAACACAATCTACGATATGAAAGAGTACAACTTCGGTGCTTTCGTATCAGGTTACGGCGACAACTATGCTATGGACCAGTACTACAACTGGAAAAACAACGCTAACTATCACCGTTCAATCGACTACACCTCTTCTGCTGCAGCTTCAGGCTGGGCTAACTGGTGGGGCGGCAGCTGGATCAGAGCTGGTATCTCCGGCTATGACAGACAGGGCTCTGACGCTTTAACAGGTACAGCCGGCGGTGACCTCCCTGACTTCAAGACAGAGTCAGGCAACACAGTTTCTGTTCCTACTTTCCTCCAGAACAAGTGGAAGACAGAAGGCAGATACAACGAAGAGATGAACGGCTTAAACGCTTGGTTCTCAAAGACAGGCAACTCGAAGACTGTCAGAAACCACCTCGTATACTGGCTCTCAGAGTGGGTTAGAGAATACGGTGTTGACGGTTTCAGATGCGATACTGCTAAGCACGTTGAGCTTGCTTCTTGGAAAGCACTCTCTGACGAGTGTACAAAGGCTCTCAACGAGTGGAGATCTAACAACAAGGGCAAGGTTGAGGCTGCTTCATGGACAGATGATTTCTGGATGACAGCTGAAGACTACGGCTCAGGCGTTAACAAGGACGCTTACTTCACACAGGGCGGCTTTGATTCAAAAATCAACTTCTCATTCACAGGCGGCGGCGGTGTTTCTAACTCCGGTTCTATCAACAACACATACGCTGACTATGCTAACAAGATCAACAACGATCCTAACTTCAACGTACTTTCATACATTTCTTCACACGATACTGCACTGTGCAGAAACGACCTCATTTATCAGGGTTCTGCATTCCTTCTCTTACCTGGTGCAGTACAGATCTTCTACGGTGACGAAACAGCTCGTCCACTCGTAAGCTCAAACCTCAGCAACATTCCTGACCACCTCTTACGTTCAGACATGAACTGGAACTCAATCAACCAGTCAGTTCTTTCACACTGGCAGAAGGTTGGTACTTTCAGAAACAGCCACGTAGCAGTTGGTGCAGGTTCACACAAAGCTATCACAGCTACAAGCGGTCAGGCATTTGTTCGTGAATACAACAAGAACGGCGTTTCTGATACAGTATTTGCATGTATCGCTGCAAACAGTAACACAAACGTAACTCTTACAGTTGGTTCTTATGTATCTGACGGCACACTCTTAAAGAACACATATGATAACTCTACAGCTACTGTTTCAGGCGGTAAGGTTACATTTAACTCAGGTGCTAACGGCACAATCCTCGTTGAAATCGCTGGTGCTTCTACAAAGCCTGACGTTTCTGTTTCACAGACAGGCGGCAACTTTGCTGACACACTCACAATCACAGCAACTCTCAACGAGTACGCAACATCAGGTACATACCAGATTGGCTCTGCTTCTCCTGTAACATTTACAGGCACAAAGTCATTCACAATCGGTGCTGATATGGCATTTGATCAGTCTGTAACAATCAAGTTCACAGCAACTGACGGTACAGACACTAAGGAACGTTCTTACACATATACAAAGATCGATCCAAACGCTACACCATTCAAGTTCCCTACAGAACGCACAGTTTACCTCCTCGACACAGCAGGTTGGGGCAAGGCTAACTGCTACGCTTGGATTACAGGCGGTGCTAACAACGGTACTTGGCCAGGCGTTGCTATGACAGAGGCTGGCGAATTTGAGGGTAAGAAAGTTTACGCTTATGATGTTCCTGCTTCTATGACAAACGTTATCTTCAACAACGGCACAACCCAGACAGATGACCTCACATTCCAGCAGTATTCATACTACGACAACGGCACAAAGCAGTGGGTTAAGGTTGATCCTCCAAAGCCAACAGAGGCTCCAACTCCTGCTCCAACACCGGCTCCAACAGAGGCTCCAACACCGGCTCCAACACCGGCTCCAACACCAGCTCCAACTGAAAAGCCAACAACAACTCCTGGTCTTACAGTTATCCTCGGTGACGCTGACGGTGACGGCGACGTTACAATTATCGACACTACAACAATTCAGCTCTACCTTGCAAGAGAGCTCACATTGGATGCAAAAGCAATGATCGCTGCAGATGTTGACGGCGACGGTGAGATTTCTATCATCGATGCAACTGCAATTCAGATGTTCATCGCTAACATTCCTCTTGACTACCCAATCGGCGAAGTTGTAGGCGGCAGCGTTGAACCAACCGAAGAGCCAACACAGAAGCCAACTCAGGCTCCTACACCTGCTCCAACAGAAGCACCTACACAGAAGCCAACACCTGCTCCTACACAGGCACCAACTCCTGCCCCAACAGAAGCTCCTACACAGGCTCCTGTAAAAACTACAAACACAATTTATGTAGATATGGGCTACCAGTGTTCAGCTTCTGCTTACTACTGGGAAGATCAGGGTGATGCTCCTCTTACATGGCCTGGCGTATCAATGCAGAATGTTTCAGGCAGCATCTACTCAATCGAAGTAGACAGCAACTACAACAAGATTATCTTCTCAAACAACGGTGCTTCACAGACAGATAACCTCGATGTTCCTGGTGACGGTTACATCTACAAGATGAGCACAGGTACATGGGAAGTATATTCTCCAAATCCAAATCCAGATCCTGATCCAATCCCAGGTCCATCAGAAACTATCTACTTCAGAAACAACGACAACTGGGGTCAGGTATACATCTACTACTGGAGTGACTCAAACATCGGAATGACAACATGGCCGGGCGTTCCAATGCAGCAGCACAGAGATAACATTTACAAAGCAACAGTCCCAAGTGACGCTACTTTCGTTATCTTTAACTCTGGCTCAGGCGGTGCACAGACCGATGACATCCCACTTCAGGGCTTTAACAAAATCTACAGC
>JAFUKO010000070.1 GCA_017473555.1 Ruminococcus sp.
CTGTAGGATCCTCAGTTGGATACTCATCGCCACCACCTAACTTAGTAGGGATAAATGTAGGTGTCCAGTAGCCAACTGTCCAGTTGCCGTTAGCATCGAGCTTATCAAGCCATACGCCTGAGCTCTGTGGAACTGAAAGGTCAGCAGTCTGGTTAGCTCCACCGCCATTACCGTTGTTGATGATATACATATCGTACTCATTAGGGATATAAGCAACGAACTGTCTTTCACCGTAGCCGTTATCTTCAGTAACAAGCTTCATAGGTGTACCTGGCCAAGCTGCGAGGTAGTCCTCTGTGCCGTTAACCCAGCAGTATGAGTAAGCTTCTGTCCATGTCTTTGAAGAAAGAACGAGAGTTGTGTAACCTTCGAACTCTGGATATGTACCGCTCTGCCAATCGATTGGATATGAATATGGGTCTTCTGATGGGTCTGGGAGATCTGGTAATTCAGGAGCTGTATCCTGTGCGTAGTAGATACAAGCGATACCTGTAGAACCGATAGAACCCTTGAGCTGACCATTAGTTACAGTAAACTCATTACCTGTGATAGAATCTTTGTATGTACCTTCAGCAAGAATGTTAACCTTCATATTAACAGTCTTAGTTGTACCGCCGAGGTTAACGAGTGTAGCACCTAAACCGCCACGCTCAATCATAGTAACCTTGTCAACTGTTGAGTTCCACTCAGCAGCGTCGCCAAAGTAGTTATCAAACTGGTTAACAGCCTTAACTTCTGGTAATGTCCATGATGTGAGAGCTGCGTCACCAAGAGTGATGTTAGCACAGATAGCTTCGATAGCAGCACGGTTAGCACCTGTTCTGTCGTCTGGACGAGCAAAGTATACGCCTGTGATTGTCTGACGAGCAGCTGTTAACGCCCAGATTTTGTTTCTCTGCTGAACTGTAAGAGCAGATGTACCACCGTCGATGTATGTATCGTGGGATTCGTTCCACTGGATAACATTTTCCTTAGTGAAGTTTGTTGATGGATAATATGGAGTTGGGTTACCGCCGTTACCCATATTTACAACAGCGTCTTTGATACCCCAGTATGATGAAGAGTCAGTAACATCCATAAGTTCTGTGTACTCTGAGAATGGACGACCGTCACCGCACTTGTTGAGGATTTCGCCGTATGCATAACACTCTTTGTCAGGATAGTTTTCTCTTAACTTAAGAAGAGTATCCTGCCAGAAGTCAGAAGCAAAGAATGTATCGTGGATTGTTTCGATATGCTTAGCAGCGTCAAAACGGAAACCGTCAGCACCAGCTTCTACAAGCTCTACAAAGTACTCGTAGATAGTATCCTGAACGAGCTGTGTTTCTGTAGCAAGGTCAGGAAGACCTGATGTACAATGCTGTGTAAGGTCTTCTTCGATGTCGTAATCTGACCAACCGTCCCAGTAGTTCTCTTTATAAGTCATATCAACCCATGGTGAGTGGAAAGCCTTTGCAGCTAAGAGCTCAGGCTCAAACTGTGCAGCACGTGGGTTAACGTGATCCATAGGGTCTGTAGATGTGTTTGTGTAAAGACCAACGTGGTCGTCATCAGTACCCATATGGTTGATAACAGCGTCAACGATAACCTTTAAGCCTAATGCGTGTGCTTTTTCACACATATCAACGAACTCTGACTTTGTACCAAGAGCGTTGTCCTCAGACTCGTTGAGCTGGAAGCCAGCTGGCTGATAGAACATCCACCAACCGTTTGGAGCGATGCCGTCAACAGCAGGCTCACAAACCTTAACGCCCTTTGTAGGCATTTTAAGTTCGTTTGGAGGAGAAACCTGGATTGTTGTAAATCCCTGTTCTGCAAGTTTTTCAAGATTTTTGATGATGTTAGCGTAAGACCAGTTCCACGCCTGGATAATCTTACCTTCGTTTACGGTATCAGCAAGACCATAATTGTTCTCTGGCTTGATTGCTTCGAGCATTTTCTCATACTCGTTGTAGTTTGTCTCAGCACCTACTGTCATAAAGCTGACAGTAAAGCAAGAAGCTACGATAACAACCGCAAGAATCAAGCTGATTAGTTTCTTAGCTTTCATAAGTAACCTCCTAGGTTAAAAAAATTTGAGATGAAACACCAGTTCCATTTTCTTCATTGTTAATTATACAACAAAGACTGTCAACTTTCAATCGATATTTCATACAAAATATATCAATTTATTTATTCAAATTAGATAAAAGGAGGGGTCAAAACCAAAATATAATATCAGCTGTTGAAAATATTTTACTACTATGATAAAATACATACATTATTATATTGAAGGTGAACAACTTGAAAAAATGCGAATACTGTGGAAAAGAAATATCCTACCACGAAATATACTGTTGTGATGATTGTCAGACAGGTGCTAATAAATTCTATGATGTAAGAGACTCGATTTCTACCGTTATTGGTATAATCAACGGTATCAGCGTAATGTCTATCGGTATCGGATTTTTTGTTTTTTCATTTTTTAGAGAAGTCGGTGCGTTTATGGTAGCAATACCGATGGTGATACTGGGAATACTGTTTCTACTCTTCCCTATACCGGCTGATGTTATGATTCAAAAATATAAAATCCAGAAATCGGTAAAAATCACTCGCATTATTGCTATGATACTTCTTGTTGTCGGAATTATTGCAACAGCACTTGCGATATTTACCATCTGAGTTTAGTATAATACGCTTGTATCTGCTAAGAATATTAAAACAGCCTATAAAAATTAGGAGGTTTTAATATGCTGGATAAAATCGCTTTGAGTTTACTTGTCATCGGCGGTATCAACTGGGGTAGCGTCGGTCTTTTCAAATTTGACCTCGTCGCATGGATTTGTGGCGGACAGACAGGTATCATCAGTAGGATAATCTATGTAGTGGTTGGATTATCAGCTTTGTGGTGTATCTCACTTCTTTTCAGAGATCACACAGAAGCCGGCGACTCTGACCTGTCATCAAACCCAATATAAACAAACGTGCCGTCGGGAAACCGACGGCATATTTTTTAGCTATTAAATTAACAGCTCTACACTATAATAAAAAAACAGCTCCCTTAAAAGGGAGCCGTAATAAGTAAATGTGTAAAAAGATTAAAGAGCAGAAACGATTTCCTGTGTATCTCTAGCAATAACAAGCTCTTCGTTTGTAGCGATAAGCTCAACACGGATAGCAGAATCATCTGTTGAGAGCTGACCTGTAACACCACGCATAGCAGTTGCGTTGAATTCTTCGTTGAATTTAACGCCGAGAACCTTTAAGTAGTCACAAACTCTCTTTCTAAGCTGTGGCTGGTTCTCACCAAGACCTGCTGTAAATACGATTGCGTCACAACCGCCCATAGCAACATAATACTGACCGATATACTTAGCAATCTGATAGTAAAGCATTTCGTGAGCAAGATGTGCACGCTCGTTGCCAGCTTCTTCAGCAGCAGTAACATCACGGTCATCAGAAGAAACACCTGAAATACCAAGTAAACCTGACTTCTTATTTAAAAGTGTATCCATCTCTTTTGCAGAGAGATGCTCTTTATCAGCGATAAATGTAACAACTGAAGGGTCAAGACAACCTGTACGAGTACCCATCATAATACCATCAAGTGGTGTAAGACCCATTGATGTATCGATAACCTTGCCACCATCAACAGCAGTGATAGATGAGCCGTTACCGATGTGGCAAGTGATAATTTTGAGGTCTTTGATATCCTTGCCCATAATGTTAGCCATTTCCTGAGAAACATAACGGTGTGATGTACCGTGAGCACCGTATCTTCTTACAGCGTACTTCTCATAGTACTCATATGGTACAGCGTACATATATGCTTTTTCAGGCATTGTTGAATGGAATGATGTATCAAATACAGCTACCATTGGTGTATCCTCACCGAATACTTCAAGACAGCCCTTCATAGCCTGAACGTGAGCAGGGTTATGAAGTGGAGCAAGTGGGCTTAAGCCGTCGATATCCTCGAGCACCTTCTCGTCGATAAGAACTGAGGACTTGAATATTGAACCACCCTGCACTACACGGTGACCGATAGCTGATACTTCGTCAAGGCTCTTGATAACGCCGAATTCTTCGTCTAAAAGAGCATCTTTAACTACCATAAATGCCTGTGCGTGATTAAGCATTTTAGCTTCTTTCTCAAAAGCTCTGCCGTCAGCAGTCTTGTGACCGATGAAAGCATCTTCCTTACCTACACGCTCGCAGTTACCCTTAGCAATCATCTGCTCGTTTTCCATATCAATGAGCTGATATTTTAAAGAAGAGCTACCTGCGTTGATAACTAAAATTTTCATTATAATTCCTCCTATTGAAAATGTTCAATTTATCACATATAATATAATAATACTAATTGTTTAATATTTCAAGTTTTTTCTTAAAGAGGTGAAAAAGTTAATGGTTGCGGCTATAATTTCTGAGTTCAATCCGTTTCACAATGGTCACAAATATCTTATTGATAAAGTAAAAAGTGAACACGCAGACTTGGTTATTGCTATTATGAGCGGTAATTTTGTACAGCGTGGCGATATCGCTATCACCGATAAATTCAAGAGAGCTAAGGCAGCACTGCAAAATGGCTGTGACCTAGTGGTAGAATTGCCGACTGTATTTGCGTTATCCAGTGCTGAAAAATTTGCGAAAGCAGGTGTGCAGATAGCAAACGCATTGGGTGCTGACATTTTATGCTTCGGTGCAGAGAATGATGACATTCAAAAGCTCATAGCCGTAAGCGATGTTTTTGATGATGATAAATTCAAAGCAAAACTCAAAGAGTATCTGTCAAAGGGCGAATACTATCCAAAGGCTGTGAGTATGGCTACAGAAGAACTGTATTCAAAAGAATATGCTGATATTCTCAGTGGTGCAAATAACACCCTCGCTATTGAGTATATAAAAGCACTGAAAAACACCTCTATCTCCCCTGTTGCAATCAAAAGAAACGGCAGTGACCACGACAGCGATGATGTGTGTGGCAACATCGCAAGTGCTACGCATATCAGAAATCTTATAAAAGAGCAGTCACAGTATGACTCTTTTACAAATATGACAATTGACAGTTATACAGATATCCAAAAATTTGAAACAGCGATACTATACAAACTTCGCACTATGACAAAAGATGAGATTGAAAATCTGCCTGATGTAAGCGAAGGTCTTCACAACAGGATTTTTGATTGTGTGAGAAACAGTAATTCTTTAGAAGAATTATACGCTAATCTTAAAACAAAACGCTACACGCTGGCACGATTAAGACGAATAGTAATGTGTGCGTTTTTAGGGATTACAAAAGAGCTCCAGAACAGTGATGCAACTTACGTAAGAGTGCTAGGAGTGAACGATAAAGGTAGCAGGCTTTTATCAACGTGCAAACTCCCGCTTATGTGTAAATATCCGCAAGATTACAACAAACTCAGTGACTCTGCTAAATCGGTCTATGACATTGACATTAAAGCAGGTGAGCTCTTCCCTCTCGCTATTGTAAAGGGAGATAACAGCTACAACGAGCTAAAGTCACAGATAGTAAAAATCTGATAAAAAATAAAGCTCTACTTTAATCAGTAGAGCTTTTTCTATTTACGCTTATATTAGTCTAAAAACTTAAAGCTACGAACAATCGGAGCTTCTTTAGCTTTGCCGTTGCAAACATCGAAGAATGCGATAATCTGAACAACAGCCAGTGCAGTAAGGAACACACCGCCAACAATAGGAGCGATACAAGTCCAGCACAGTAAAGCAGTAGCGAGGCTTGCGAGTGTTTCAATAATCACAAACTTGATACCCTGTCGGATGTGGAAGTTGAGGTATGGACTTTCCTTTTTTACTAAAAATGCAACAACTATACCGATAATACCGAGAAGATAAATGAGCATAGCTACTAATTTGTTGTCAGCGATATCTTTTTCGTCAAACTCGCTTGTGTGGTCAAACTGGTCAGCCTGAGGCTGAGCACCATTATAGTAAGGAACACCCTGAGGTGGTACAGGCTGACCCTGTGGTGGTGTCTGCTGAGCATATGCAGCAGAAGGCTCTGGTGCACCCTGTGGTGGTATAGGCTGAGCATATTCAACTGTAGGCTGAGGCTCAGGCTGTGGAGCAGTAACATTAGCTCCGCACACAGCACAGAACACAGATGCGTCATCAATATTATTCTTACAATTTGGACATACTTTCATAGTAAAAATCTCCCTTCGTATCCACAAATTATCTATATAAAATGTCACAATATAACATCTACAGATAAATAATAAAGAAAAGCCCCTGACTAGTCAAGGGCTTTTTTGTAAACAATTTATTACTTATGAGAGCTGATACTTTACACTGTACTCTTTGTACTGTTCGTCGTACTCTTCTCCACTGCGTCTGATTTTTCTCAGTGCTTTGTGTGTATTGAGGTCATTGTGCTCAAAGTCAACAACCGCACCTACGATATTTGAACAGTGGTCAGAGATTCGCTCAAAGTTTGTGATCAGATCAGACCACACAAAACCTGTATCCAGTGAGCACTTGCCCTTTTGCAGACGCTTTGTATGATTTGTACGCATCTTCTCTTTCAAGCCATCGATAACCTCTTCAAGGCTTTCTACCTTTACTGCAAGTGATACATCATTGTTTGTGAAAGAATAGAATGACAAGTCGATAATCTCGGATACAGCATTTGAGAGAATATCAATCTCTGCTTTAGCTTCATCAGTAAAAGCAAGCTTCTTTTCACTAAGCTCTGCACCTGAGAGCATAATGTTTCTTGCGTGGTCAGAAATACGCTCAAAATCACCGATTACCTTTAACAGCATAGATGCTTGCGCACTATCTCTTTCGCTGATAGAAGAACTGCTGAGCTTGACAAGATATGAGCCGAGTTTATCCTCGTATTTGTCTGTCATCTTCTCTGCGTCTCTTACATGTTTATCAAGTTTTTCGCTGTAATTGAACAACGCCTTGGTACTGTCGTCAAATGCCTGCTGTGCCCAGTGTGACATATCTGTTGCTACAACAAAGCAGTTGTCAAGAGCAATAGTCGGAGTTGAAAGCAAACGCTCGTCGATAAATACTTTGCTGAGGTGGTCATCATCTTCTTCCTTATCTCTGATAACAGCACATGAATAGTTAACAAGCTGTTTAACAAATGGTAACAAGAGAAGTGTTGTAGATACATTGAAGATAACGTGGAACAACGACACTCTCATCTGGAGTGACATCGGGTCGCTTCCAGGGAAAACTGACACAAGGAAATTGACCACAGGTTCATTGAACAGCCAGATGATTGCAGTAAAGAACGCTGTGCCGATAACATTGAAAGTAAAGTGGATGAGTGCAACTCTCTTTGAGTTAGCATTTGCACCGATTGATGCAAGGAGTGCTGTTACACAAGTACCGATATTAGCACCGAGAATTATGAACAAAGCAAGGTCCAGAGGAAGAACACCTGTACCTACCATTGCAATAACAACACCTGTTGCGGCAGATGAGCTCTGGATAAGTGCTGTAAACACTGCACCAACAAGGATTAACAACAGTGGGAAGTCAATAACCTCGAAAATATTAGTGAACATCTCTTCAACCAGAGGATTTCCGAAAGCTTCTTCGCTACTCATAACATTCAGACCAACGAAGATAAGACCAAGACCACTACATAGCAAGCCTGCGAGCTTGACCTTCTCTTTCTGAGAAAAGCCCATCATTACACCAGCAAACGCAAGTGCGTACATAAGCATATCAAAAAAATCATTCTTAAGAGCAACAAGTACACCAGTAATAGTAGTACCGATATTGGCACCCATGATAATTGGTGTTGCCTGCATAAGTGTCATTACGCCTGCATTCACAAGACCGATGACCATAACCGAAGTAGCGGATGAGCTCTGGATAATCGCAGTAACACCTGCACCGATACCTACACCGGAAAAACGGTTGTTACTGATCTTCTCGAGTAGTTTTTTCATACCTGAGCTTGCACTTTTCTCGAGCGCTTCACTCATAAAATTCATACCTACAATAAACACGCCTACACCGGCGAGCAACCAGATAAGACTGCCTATCAGTTGCATAACCTGATCTGAATTTATCATATAACTTCTCCTTTATACTCAGCTAACAAAATTATTGTTATCATTATGATAAGATATAAAACAACAATTTTGCCGCATTAATATAAAACGCCACAAATTGACAAACTAATTATACTGAAATATTTACCATCAAAAAAGCAGAGTCCCGTAAGTCTTTTGTTAAATCCAGGTAAAATAAAAACCCACTTTTGTTAAGTGGGTTTAACATTTAAAATATCTAATTTATCAAAAGCTGTTCATTATCAGTAAGGTATAAACAATCCTTAGATAACATTTATCTGACAGCATCTCATAGTGTCCAGAGCTGCGTTATGTGTTTCGACAGATACGCCCGCACAGCACAGGCTGTCCACATATACCTCTGACTCATAAAAGGCGGCTTTGAGTATAAGTGCATTTGATACAACGCAAATATCGGTACAAAGACCGATTAAGGTGATATCAAAAGGCTCATCCTGTGCCAGATTCTCAATAATCTTTGGAAGTTCAAGACATCCGAATGTAGGTTTTTCTACTGCGATATATTTTCTGCCAGCCAATGCGTTCTCGATTTTCTCATTAAGTTTCCAGCCGTCAGTGTCTTTGATACAATGCTCAACAGGGAGCTTTCTGCCCTCAGCGGTGTTAAGATAGTCATTGTTATGAGTATCGTATGTCACAACAATCTCTCCGTCGAAATTTTTGATTTTATCAACACAATTATCAATAATCGCCACAGCTTCATTTGTGCCAAGTGAACCTGTGACAAAATCGTTTTGTATATCAACAACTACTAAAAAGTGTTTCATAACGCACCTCCAAATCACTTTACATAATTATAACTCACTAAATAGTACAAGTAAAGTAACTGCAAAAATTTTTGAGCATATAATGTACTGGAGGTGAAAAGTAAATGTGCAGACAAAATTGCAACAGAAATGAATGTTTAATTATCGCTATTGCATCCAGCGTAGTAATAGGCATAGTTGCCGCTGTTCTTAGAATCACAGGTATTATCACAGTTACTCCTGCCTTTTTATGGGTAGTGTTCGGTATCGCTGTGGTATATCTTGCAATCGCTTATATCACTTCATCACTCAGAAGATTTGACACACCATACAGTGCACGCTCAATTGTAGCCACACTTATAGCAGGAATACTGGGGACTATACTGTTCTCTGTCATACTGCTCGGTATCACTTTTGTAGCAACAAGTACCGTGGGTGCTGTACTGACAGGCTTGCTGCTTGCGTCATTCTCTCTGATAATTACAACAACCGCATGTATAGTGCTCAGTGCTTATACAAATGATGACTAAAAGCTTATAAATAAAGACAACGGCTACTATATGGTAGCCGTTGTTTGCTTATATAATATATTATTCAAAAAGCGGTGTTGAGAAGTATCTCTCAGCTGTGTCAGGTAAAACAGTGACAACCGTCTTGCCTTTGCCCAAAATCTTAGCCATACGCATAGCGGCAGCAACATTGGTACCGCTACTAATTCCACACATTATACCTTCTTTAGACGCTAAATCCTTTGATGCCTGAAGCGCTTCTTCATCCTTGATAATGCACACATCGTTATATATCTCTGTGTTTAAAATATCAGGGATAAGACCGTCACCGATACCCATCTGAACGTGTGTGCCAATTGAACCACCTGACAGAATAGCGGCATTTTCCGGTTCAACAGCCCAGATAAGAATATCTGGATTTTCTGACTTTAATGTTTCACCGATACCTGTGATAGTACCACCTGTACCGATACCTGAGCAAAATCCGTGGATAGGACCATTAACCTGGTCTAAAATCTCTCTGCCTGTGCCTATACGCTGAATCTCAGGGTTAGCAGGATTTTCAAACTGCTGTGGAACAAAAACATTATCACTCTCCGCTTTCATTGTAAGAGCGATGTTAAGACACTCTTCGATACAATCGCCGATGTTACCTGCGTCGTGCACGAGAATTACCTCTGCACCGTAGTGCTCTACTAACATTCTGCGTTCTTCACTTACAGAGTCAGGCATAATAATCTTAACCTTGATACCAAGCACCGCACCTACTAACGCAAGACCGATACCCTGATTACCTGAGGTAGGCTCAACGATGATAGTGTTTTCGTTGATAAGGCCCTTATCCATAGCGTCTTTTATCATATTATACGCTGTTCTTGTTTTAATCGAACCGCCTACATTAAGACCCTCGAATTTCACTAAAATATCAGCGTCATTTTCACTTGTCATATGCTGAAGCTTGATGATTGGTGTGTTACCCATAGCTTCTAAAATATTATTACAAACCATAATTTCCCCTCATTTACGTTACTAATTGGATATTATAGCATATTACAAAAAGTATTTCAATGTGCAAAATAAAAGCAGGACACAAACGTATCCTGCTAAGATTATCTCTTTTACTTAAAATACATATAGACGTTGCACTTAAGCATACCGTTGTAGAGCTTTCTGCGTTTGTCAGCAACTCTGCCAAAGCACTTTTCAAAATCATCGTCAGGGCTGATTATAGTATAAGTATAGTGCTCACGTTTTGGGAATTTCTTACCCATAATCTTATACAAACGCTCTGCCTCGTTCACATCAAGAAGTCTTTCGCCATAAGGCGGATTTGTTATAACAGTGAGATATTCTTCGTCGCTGTTAAAATCTTCGACATTTCTGAGCTCAAACGTGATTCTATCGGCAACGCCAGCCTTTTCTGCGTTATCCATAGCGACCTTAAGTGCTTCTGCATCTATATCATAACCGTATGCTTTAAAACTGCAATCACGGTTTTCAAGACTCTTAGCTCGCTCACGTTCACTCTCCCATATTGCAGGGTCAGCAGTTTTAAAGCTTTCTGCGATAAAGCTACGGTTGATACCCGGCATAATATTGAGGGCTTTGAGTGCACTCTCAATAACAAGTGTACCACTTCCGCACAGCGGGTCACAGACCACGTGGTTGCGTCTTACTCTGGCTAAATCTACCATAGCGGCGGCAAGAGTTTCTCTGATTGGTGCGGCATTTGCGTTTTCACGCCAGCCACGTTTATGAAGTCCGTCACCGGATGTATCAATCATAATGCTGACCTTGTCTTTATTTATAAGAAACTGAATCTTGTGAACAGCACCGCTTTCTTCAAACCAGTCTGTATTGTATGTCTTTTTAAGATTCTCGACAATTGCTTTTTTGATTATCTTCTGGCAGGCTGGGATTGAATTCAATTTCGAGTTAATCGAACTGCCTTTAATCGGAAATGCCTCGTCTACATCGATAAATTTCGACCAATCCACCTTACTGACACCATTAAAAAGCTGTTCAAAAGATGTAGCGTAAAACTCGCTTACAAGTATCAGAACACGCTCTGCATAACGTGAGCAGATGTTAGCTCTCGCACACGCTGACATATCGCCGTCAAAAAGCACTCTGCCGTTTTCAGCTCTTACATTCTCAATATCGTGGTGTCGCAGTTCATTTGCGACCAAGCCCTCAAGTCCTAAAAGACAAGTAGCACAAAAAGTCATTTATATCTCCTCATAAATACAGGCGGAAGAAAACTTCCGCCCGTTTGTATTGTATTTAAATTTATATCAATCATCAAATGATGGCTCTAAAAGTCCGTATGCTCCGTCATCACGGCAGTACACAACGTTGATTTCGTTTGTGTCAACGTTAGTGAACATATAGAACTTATGGCCGATCATATTCATCTGCAGAATAGCTTCGTCGATAGTGATAGGTTTGACCGGAATAGACTTAGTTCTGAGCACTTTGTAGTCTTCCTCTTCAACCTCCTCAGCAGGAGCCTCAAAGAGGTCATCGATAGAACCTGACTTGAGCTTTTTCTCGAGCTTAGCCTTGTTCTTTCTGAGCTGTCTGCCTAAAACATCAACGCACTTATCAAGGGCATCGTTCATTTCAAGCTGTGTCTTCTCTGCTCTGTAAATCATCGAGTTATCCTTGATTGTAATCTCGACGGTCTGGTTGTTTTTGTTCATAGTGACAACAACATTTACAGTAGCATCTTCGGAGAAAATCTTCTCGAATTTCTTGAGCTTTTTCTCAACACGCTCCTTGAAATTGTCTCTCAGATTAACCTTTCTAGCGGTATAGGTTATCTTCATACTAATGCCTCCTTTGGTTCGATATGAAATTTATTTTCTGCCGGATCCGTTGCCTCTACGGCTGTAACCACGGCTTTCTCCACGCTTTAAATCGGACATTTTGTCTTCGCTTGTTTTCTTAAACTTAGACATCATATCCTCGAAAGACCCAGAGTTTGTACTACTCTGCCATTCAAAGTCACCAGGTGAAGTTACCTTTGGTGCAGGAGTGTACTTTCTCTGTGGACGCTTTGTGAATTCACGTTTTTTGCCGCCCTGTGGTTTTTCCGCAGGTGGCAATGCCTGCTTAATTGAAAGTGCAAGCTTTCCGTCCTCAGATATTGAGATAATCTTACACTCAACCGCCTGTCCTACAGACAGAACTTTTGAGATATCCTCAACATAAGAACGTGAAATCTCAGAGATATGTACCATACCTCTTTTTCCGTCCTCTATCTCGACGAAAGCTCCGAAATTTGTGATACCTGTTACTTTTCCTTTTACGACTGTTCCGACCTCGTGTGTCATCTTTGTTGTTGTACCCCTTAATATAATTGGTTTATTATGATCAATCTCCTGATATGTTTACAAAAACTCGTTCACCATCTTTGATATAATCGAGATCTTCACGGGCTATTTCCTCAACATATTTAGAGAATTCCTCATCAGAAGAATTATATAAATCGTTCATTTCCTCGTTCTTGATTTCCTGAATAGCGATCTCATCATTAAGAGTGTCGAGCTCGCTTTTCTTCTCACCTATCTGTGAGTAAAGATCAATAAGAGTAACTACCGAATAAACTGCAAAAACCAATACTACAACGCACAGCACTATGTATCGCAAATTAAGGAGCGGTTTCTTTGATTCTTTCTCGCTCATTATTATCGTTTCCTTTTCTTTTAAACACTATATTTTGTACCTTGTGTATTATAACACCTACATTATACACCACAAATCTATTTGCTTTCAATAGTTTATTTGAAAAAAATATCAATATTTCCAAACTTTTTTTAAAAATCCTGCGAATTATACGTATTAAAAAGCAGTAAACCTTTGCCATAACTTCGCCTAAAGTGAAACGATACAATATAAATCCGACTGCTTC
>JAFUKO010000071.1 GCA_017473555.1 Ruminococcus sp.
TTCAATCTACCTGTGGCTTCATCGAAGTCTTCCCATCTTAGTCCGCAGATTTCACCTCGTCTTAGTCCCGTGGTAAGCTCGGTGTAAAAGAAGTCACGCCACAGCTCGTCCTTGTCGATGACTTGCATAAACTTTTTAAGCTGTGCATCAGTTAAGATTTGCTTTGGCGGATAGTTGCATTTTGGAATGGTTGTACCGTTTGTCGGGTTCTTCAAAATAAGATGTTCTCTGACTGCTACGTCCATCGCTTCGTGCAGTAGCATATGTACACTCCTCACCGTGCTGTCAGCAAGTTTCTTGCCGTGCACAGGGTGTTCTTCTTTTCTGCCATTCTCTTTTAGGTAGTTATACATTTTCTGAATATCGGCAGTTGAGATAAACGCAATTTGTTTGTTACCAAGATTTGGCTTGATGTGATTTTCGATATAGGTTTTATAACTACGCCACGTACTCTCTCGCACAGTGAACTTCATATAATCGTTCAGCCATTTGTCGAGCCACTCAGAAAGTGTAATGTTACTTTGTTCTGTGAGTTCGACATCACGATACTGTTCAATCATAGCGTGGAGTTTTGAAAGACACTCTTTTTGAGTTTTGCCATAGACATAACGATATATAGGAGTGCTGTCATCTTTGTGACCGACAACTATTCTGCCCTCCCACTGACCTTTCTTTTTTAGTCTTACCATACCGTCACCCGAAGGTCTGCGTTTTGCCATAACATTCATCTCCTTTCAGCACAACAACATACCACAACACTTTTACAATATCCAGACAAACTTTATATCTTTGGTTAATGTGGGTCAGATTTTGAACTTTCTCAAAACTGCACACAACACCTCTACGACACCCTCAAGAATGGCTCAACATTCGCACAAATTCTATCAATGACACCATGAGCTTCAAAATCCGTGATTTTTGACACCTTACGGTGTCAGCTCAAAAACCGCTTAACGGTCGGCTTTGCCGTCCGATGTGAGTGCGAGGAAGTCGTTTACGACACCCACGCTTATTCCTGCAATCTCGATTGGCACTTTGTGCATCCCTCATCGTCCGTGCTTAAAGTGTGAATCCAACCGTGACATCTGGCTGTCGTGGAAGTATTTTATCGCATCTTCTATCGGACGGATTGTGTACATAAGATTTCCGTTTCGTCGCACTCCTGATTCTAAAGTTACGAGCGTATTGTCGGTATATATAAAACATTTTTCTTCTAGCATTCTGATATATTTTACGACTGTGTTCTTTGACATACCGATAGCTTTGCCGATAGTTTTGATACTGGGATGACATTTAAAAGTTTTTCTGTCCTCACAGAAAAGCAAATAGTTATACACAGCAATCTCACCGCTTGACAAATTAAGCTTCATCAAAGCGTTTGGCACTTTGTAATATTTTCCATTGCTATCGTTTTTGTAAATAATAATGTGTTCCTCCATTCAATAAACTTTCATTTTACTTTGATGTGTTTTCATCTACCCACTGAATAAATTTTTCTCTCGGCACAACAATTCTGTTGCCGATTCGAAGTGCAGGGAAACCTTTTTCGTGCATCAACTCATACGCAGACGAAATAGAAATTCCGAGCACATCAGAGATTAAATCTGCCTGCAAAAACAACGGCAGTTCATCGTAACTTTTGTAGCTTGACCTTTTCACTCACACCACCTCCTTTTTCAAGTGTTTTATAAAAAATATAACTTTTCCCAGCAAATTTTAACATTCTTTGTTTGTCGTAATTTATCTCATTTTATAAGCTGAGAAAAACTTTTGCAGAAAAAATAAAGAAGCACTACAGGTAGGAATTCCATCTGTAATGCTTCGCTTTTATAATCTAATTTCCTAATGTTATTAAGTTTTAAGTTTAGTCTGTATTCTTTGCTTAATGCAGGTCAGATTTTGTTTTTGTATATAAACCCGCTTGACACTTCAATTTATGCTTTCATTATAATCGTTTGTTTTCACTTGTCAATACTACTTTTTTAAACTATTTGTGAACTTTTCTGTTCTCTGAATTAAAATTTATATTCCATCGGTGTAAATCCTAATCCATTTATCACTTGTTGCTATTTAGATTCGTTTATTTGGTTTTATAGTTTTCTTTGAAATACAGATAATGATATGATACCTAAAAAGTAGACATTTAAATACAGGACACCTTGATGTATAATAAAATAGTCAAGGAGTTGAAAAGAAATGGGAAAATACCAGTTCAGTTACGAAGAAAAAATTACCATCATCAGAGAACATGAGGAAAA
>JAFUKO010000072.1 GCA_017473555.1 Ruminococcus sp.
GTACCCTACGGGTGTTAAACAAACGTGGGTTTTGAAATCGTAGGGGACGGGTTCCACGTACCGAAAAAATGGTGCTGATGCACTCGGGCGACCACTGAGTTTCCCCTATTAGGGGAAGTGGCGTGTAACGCCGAAAGGGTTGTCGACCCTGCTTAAGGGTCGCCCCTACAAATGGAGCAGAAGCGTTTATGTCATTAACCGCAAACACAACGTTATATACAAAAAAGGCACCCCGAAAAACAGGGTGCCTTTGAGCTGTTAGCTTAAGCTTTATTTGATTATTAGTATGAACTTAGTATACAATGACGTGGGTGCCTATAGCTGCTTTAGCGTATATCTTCTTAACTGCTGCTAGAGGGGTGTTTACGCAACCGTGGGAGCCGTTGCCCATATATGTTGTTCCGCCGTACTCGGATGCACTACGCCATGATGCGTCATGGATGCCACAGCCTGAGTATGTGAACGCCATCCAGTACTGAACGTATGATGACCATGTTGGACCTGTGAGTGTTGCAGGTGACAGACGCTGGTAGATGTTGTACGCACCTGTCGGTGTTGAGTAGTAACCAACGTTACCTGTTACTACAGGAGTCTCAACGTAGAGCTCGCCGTCAATGTAGAACCACATGTGCTGCTGTCTGATACTGATTTCGATGTAGGTTGTGCCGATAGTCTTGTTGTATGCCTTGTCAGTAACAGTCATTTCGTATGGCTTGTATGTACCCATTACCTTGTGGTCGCCGACGTATGTATATGGATAAACTCTGAAGTAGTATGTCTGACCTGTCTTAAGACGTGGTGTGTTTAAGAAGGTGTTTGTTGTGGACTTTAATAATGTGTAAGGACCTGACTTGCTTGTTGAGTACATAATGTCGTAGCCCTTAGCGTAAGCGTTTTTGTTCCACCATAAGCTGACACGTCTAAGCTGTGATGTAGCTGATGTACCAGGTGCACAAAGACCTGCTAATGTACGCAGTGTTTCGCCTTTGCCCAGATATGTGATTTCAGGGTACATCTCACGGTATGCTTTGACCTGATAGTTGTATGCTCTGCCCTGATTTACGTTGTTGTCAGTGTAGCTTGTAACTGTGTTGTCCTCGATTGTGTGGTATAAAACGAGCTTACCGTTAGTGGATGCGTCCTGACGATAAATGCGGTAACCGTCAGCTTTATCGTTCTTGTTCCATGAGATTTCAATCATTGTTGAGCTACGCTTCAAGGTTGGCTGCTTAGTAGCGGCAACCTCAGTACCTGTCTTGCCAACGATAGCATCGCCCTGATAAATCTTGCCCATTTTGATGACAAAAGCTGTCACCTTGAATTCATATGGTGTTGTGTGGGTAAGACCCTTTAATGTGAATGATGTGCCTCTGGTTGAAGCGAGCATCTTGAAATCATCGTGAAGATCGCCGTTTTTGTAGTAGATGCGATAGCCGTCTGCGTCTTCTACAGGATCCCAGCTGATTTTGAGCTCGTTTGTTGTGCCGAGGTCCTTGTAGAGAGTGTCTATTGCGCCGACCTTTGTGTTGTCAACTGTAGGCTCCTGAGTTTCTGCATCAGTCGGCTCTTGTGTTGCATCTGTAGGAAGTGCGGTTTCGCCCTCTGTTGTGACAACAGTAGGAGCCTCTGTCACGTCCTGTGTTTCGCTTTCTGTTACAGCCTGTGTGACAGCTTCAGTTGGCTCGTCACTTGCGTATACTGTGAGCTGTAAGCCTGATACTACGCTTGTCATAATAACAATTGCGAGTAAAACGCTAAAAATACGTTTGAACTTTTTCATACTAACCCCTCATTGTGCTTCTGTTTAGTAAATAATACCCTTATATCATAGCTTTACAATAATATGCTCAGCTTAGTTTATAAATTCGATTGAGCCGTCAACGCCCATGCTCTTGATTCTTGCGAGGGACTCAACTCGCACACCCATATCACGGACGAGCTGACCGCCCTCCTGGTATGCCTTTTCAATCACGATGCCTGCGCCGACTACCTCGGCTTTAGCGTCTTTAATCAGCTTGATGAGTCCGCAAAGTGCAGAACCCTGAGCCAGAAAGTCGTCGATAATGAGAACCTTGTCGTTTTCGTGTAAGAATTCCTTTGACACGATGATGTCGTAGGTACGCTTGTGAGTGAAAGACTCAACCTTTGATGTGTAAACGTCGCCTGCGATATTAACGCTCTTTGTCTTCTTTGCAAAAAGCACAGGAACATCAAAGTACTGAGCAACAATACACGCAATGCCGATACCTGATGCTTCGATTGTCAGGATTTTTGTGATTTCTTCACCGTCAAAAAGTCGCTTGAACTCCTTGCCGATTTCGTTCATAAATTTAACATCAATCTGGTGATTGACAAAGCTGTCAACCTTAAGGATGTTCCCCTCGAACACCTTACCGTCATGTATAATTTTTTCTTCGAGAAGTTTCATAAAAATTCTACCCCTAGCAAAACTTTTAAAGATATATAATTACAAATATAATAATGGATATATATTGTTTTGAATTGCTAAAAAAGAATAAAAATAAAAAATTTTCGCAAAATATGTATATTTTTGTAAATAAGATACCTAGATTTAGTGTTAATTCTAAATAGGAATTAAAACTATTCTTGACGAGGGGTTTATAGTAAGGTATAATTTTTATGTTATATATAAATATGTATACGGGAGGTCCAACATGGCACAGAATATAATTAAATCTGACATCGAGATTGCTCAGTCAGTCGAGATGGCTCATATCAGTGAAATTGCAAAAAAAGCACAGATTGATGAGAAATACATCGAGTATTACGGCAGACATAAGGCAAAAATCGACTTATCTCTGCTCAGTGAAAGCGACAAAAAGGACGGCAAGCTCATCTTAGTTACAGCTATCACACCTACTCCTGCAGGTGAGGGTAAGACCACAACAACTATCGGTCTTGCTGACGGACTTCATGCACTCGGCGAGAATGTTTGCGTAGCTCTGCGTGAACCATCATTAGGCCCTGTTTTTGGTGTTAAGGGCGGTGCTGCAGGTGGCGGATATGCTCAGGTAGTTCCTATGGAGGATATTAACCTGCACTTTACAGGCGACTTCCACGCTATCGGTGCGGCTAACAACCTGCTTGCTGCTATGCTTGATAACCACATTTATCAGGGCAATTCACTTAATATCGACCCTAGACGCATCACATGGAAGCGTTGTGTTGATATGAACGACAGACAGCTCCGTTTTGTAACAGACGGCTTAGGTGGCAGAGTTAACGGCGTGCCTAGAGAGGACGGCTACGATATCACTGTTGCTTCTGAGATTATGGCTGTACTGTGTTTAGCTAACTCAATCGAGGATTTGAAAGCAAGACTCTCACGCATTATCGTTGGTTATACATACGATGAAAAGCCTGTCACAGCAGGTGACTTAAAAGCAACAGGTGCTATGACAGCACTTTTAAAGGATGCGTTAAAGCCAAACCTTGTACAGACACTCGAGAAAACTCCTGCACTTGTACACGGTGGTCCTTTTGCTAATATTGCTCACGGATGTAACTCTGTTATCGCTACAAAAATGGCTATGAAGCTCTCTGATTATGCTATCACAGAGGCAGGTTTCGGTGCTGATTTGGGTGCTGAAAAGTTCCTTGACATCAAGTGCAGATACGCAGGTCTTAACCCATCAGCAGTAGTTATCGTTGCTACAATCCGTGCTCTTAAGATGCACGGCGGTGTTCCAAAGACTGAGTTAAACGGCGAGAATTTAGAGGCACTCAAAAAGGGTATCCCTAACCTTTTACGCCATGTTTCAAATATCAAAGACGTGTACAAGCTCCCATCAGTTGTAGCTGTTAACCGTTTCCCAACTGACACAGACGCAGAGGTTGAGCTCATCATCGAAGAGTGCAAGAAGCTCGGCGTTAACGTTGTGCTTTCAACAGTTTGGGCTGACGGTGGTCAGGGCGGTATCGAGCTTGCAAAAGAGGTTATCCGTCTTTGTGAACAAGAGGACAGCTCTAACTTTACTTTCTCATACGAGCTTGATGGCACTATTGAAGATAAAATCGAAGCAGTTGTCAGAAACGTTTACAGAGGCGACAACGTGCTTTACTCAAAGCAGGCTAAAAAGCAGATTGCTGATTTAACAAAGAACGGCTTTGACAAAATCCCTGTTTGTATCGCAAAGACTCAGTATAGTTTCTCTGACGATGCGACAAAACTCGGTGCTCCACAGGGTTTTGACATCGAGGTTAAAAATGTAAAAGTATCAGCCGGCGCAGGCTTTGTGGTAGTACTTACAGGCGACATTATGACAATGCCTGGTCTGCCAAAGGTTCCTGCTGCTGAGAGAATCGACGTAGACGAAAACGGAGTTATTTCAGGCTTATTCTGATTTTTCTTTAATCTCTTGGTTTGCGTGTAGATGCATTAAACTATATAAAGGAGAGAGTTATATGAAGAATTTTAAAAAGCTTATGTCAGTTGTGCTTGTACTGTGCGTGCTTATGTGCAGTATTCCTGTTGTCGGCTTTGCAGAAGAAACATCAACTAACAGTGATGAACTTCAGATCGATAAGGAAAACAACGTAGTATACTATACTACTGAAGGTACGGATGCATCGGGTAACCAGGCTGTCGTAAAAGACGGCGTTAACAACGTACAGATTGAGGGTGTCAACTACTACGATGTTTCAGGCAGAGAAAGTACAACAGTAGATACCTCCTACATTGCACAGTTGCTCAAAGAGGAAGTTGCGTATCAGGATAGCTCTGGTCATAAAGAAACATTCTCGGTTCTTTCCAGATGGGCGGATATTGCCAGTGCTGTTTTTGAAGCAGGCGGAAAATTCACCTGTTCTCATAACTTCGATAGCTACTATGGCAAAGGTAATGATGATAGCTCAAGTGAGAAGTGCGTGCTTTCTGATGTGCTCGGTTCAGCTGCAGAAGTATCTGAAGGTTCAAGTCAGAAAGATAACTATCACTCGACGGGTCTGAGCACCACAAGTAGCTTTAGTCTTATGCGACAGAAAATGACTGAGGAAATTTCAGACCGTATCAACAGATACACCTTAGATCCTGAGGATATTCTTTCTCAGGGTAATTATTGCCCTGACGCATTGCCTGAGCTTAATGATGATACACCGCGTGACATTATCTATAATATTGTAACTTCAATCACTCGAGAGGGAAGTACTCCTAAGTATCAGTACAATTCGTACGGACTTGCTTTCTATGACTTTGATTTGATGATTCTTGCGGGCGATAATTTTGAATATAAATCTTACCCTGAAAAAACTTATCAGAACGCTACCGGCTCAAGCGAAAAGGTGAATATTTCCAACGGACGTAATGACACAAAAAAGGACGGATCACTGGAAGTTTCACTATCTGAAACACTTTCTGAATCTGTGATGACTACTGTTGAAAACAGAGAATCATACGAATTCGGACAGATGATAGGTGGGGAGATTAAATTTGGTACAGATAAACATCCTGTCAATGCAACAATCAAAGGTGAGCTTACTTATGGACAGGTTTTTGAGTCTGCGTTCCAGAATTCAGAAACAACTATTACCGAGAGTACAAGCGTAACTACTGTAACCACAGTTTTGCCTGCACATACAATTACATATGTCGAGCAGAAAAGTGATGACAAGGAGTGCACTGTATATTATGACACACCTGTTGCTCTCACATTTAAGGTGTGTATGTTCTCAATGAGCGGTGACGTGTACGCTGACTCAGTCGCAACACTCGCGTTCAGTACTGCAGGATACAAACAGTCTAACTTTACCACTTTCTTCGGCGAAAAGGGTAATGCAGAAGGCTCTTATGCGTATGAGTCTTTACAGAACAGAATTGATAAATATGATTCTGTCAATAACTGGGACAGCACAAACTGCATAAACCACTTCTACTATCAGAAGCACGACGGTCAGCCTGCTGAAGATTTGACTACAAAAAGCCTTGATTGGGAATCTATAATCTCCAAATACAACAGCAGTTATGCTGTGCCTGAAAACTCTACGTTAACGGAGAATGAAAAGAAAGCTTACTATCTTGAAGAAGCTGCAAAGAGAGTTCCGATGCTTGCAGTAGGAGCTAAAACAGAGGCTGTGCACAAGGGTGTTAACTCTGAGCTGATGACTCCGACTCCGCTATATCTTCCTACTGCTTTCAGAGTTGATTCCAACGGTAAAGACAAGTATGTTTTATTCACAGGTGGCGTGTTTAATATGAATACTGTAAACGTCTGTGCATATGACGGTTACGATGTTCCGTACTATGGATTCAAGCCTACCGACGGCAGTTGGTCGGTTTTATCGGGCAGCGAAGATATAATCGAGTTTAATGAGAAGGCATTTATTGTCAAAGCCCTCAAACCGGGTGTCGGATATCTCCAGTGGAAACTCAATGATGACGTTGTGTACACTGCAGAGGAGCAGGGTCAGGTAACATCTGAGAATGCACCTACGATTCTGGTTGCGGTGATAGTAAGAGATTATCCAGCTACAGTTGATCAGGTTTACTCGTTGAGAAGTAATACAGCAAGCGGTGTTAAAGCTACCGTTGGCGACAAGGCTGTGAAACTCAACGACCTTTTTGAGATTGTTGACGAAAACGAAGAGGTTGTTGATGAATATGCGGTTGCGTGGGAGTTTGACATAGCTGAAAATCCTCAGGCTGTAACACTCAACGCTGATGATACTGTTGTGTTCAACGAAGACGGCACTTACAAAGTCAGAGCTGTCATCAACCCACAGTCTGATGCTCAGTGCTACACCGACTGGGTTGAGATTACTCCACGAGCTGAGAGAGAAATCGTTGATGCAAAGCTCACTGTCAGCAAATTTAAAAAGGCAGTTCTGCTTACAAAATATCTTATGAACACCACACATCGCACATCGCTTAAGTACGATTTGTCATCATTTGTCAAGTACTACGACCAGTACGGCGACGAGTGGACAGGCGAAGGTCTTGAGCTTGAATTTGATTTTGCCGATAACAAGGGCATTAGTGTTGATAAAGACGGCTGTCTTGTTATCACAGAGCCTGGTAAGTATGATGTTACTGTGAAGTCTGTCGGTCTTGCTGACGGTATAGTGGGCAATGTATCTATGGAAGCTGAGGCTGATGTTCAGTACGAAATCGGCGACAGTGACGGCAACAACTACCTCACTATCTTGGACGCTACATTGATTCAGCTGCATTTGGCTCAGCTTGGCGGTGACGAAATCAAGCTCGACAGAGCTGATGTGAACAATGACGGCGATGTCAATATTCTTGATGCTACTCTTATTCAGTGTCATCTTGCAGGTTTGATTGATATCGTGAAGCAAAGACTCCAGTCATGATTTGTCTGAGATATTGTGTCAGATTTTTAGATAAATAAATATTTTCAGGGAGGGTTTTATGCCCTCCCTTTTTATTTTGTGGGATGTTTTTAATAACGGAACGTAGAAAATCGCCGTTGCATACGGATGGAATAGAAAGGTTGATGATAAAATCGTAGGGTTTGGCGTTCACGACAAACCGAAAACGGAAGGTTGATGTTGTAATCGTAGGGGGCGGGTTTCCCGTCCCGAAAAAATGGTGCTGATGCACGCGGGCGACCACTGGTCGCCCCTACAAATGGAGCAGAAGCGTTTATATCAAAACCGCAAAACGGTGCGTTGTTTTCTCTCCTTCCGTCATTTCGCACGCTCAATGACACCTCCCTAGTCAGAGGGAGGCTTATATGTGGCTGAGAGGTTGATGTTGTAATCGTAGGGTTTGGCGTTTACGACAAACCGAAAACGGAAGGTTGATGTTATAATCGTAGGGGTCGGGTTCCCCGTCCCGAAAAAATGGTGCTGATTCACGCGGGCGACCAATGGTCGCCCCTACAAATGGAGCAGAAGCGTTTATATCAAAACCGCAAAACGGTACGTCGAAAATCGCCGTATCCTACGAATGGACTGATGAATAGAATTCTCTCCTTCCGTCATTTCGCACGCTCAATGACACCTCCCTCGTCAGAGGGAGGCTTATATGTGGCTGAGAGGTTGATGTTATTAACCGCGAATGTCCCCTGATGTTGCTGTCAGGCTGTTGCAATAAACGACAAAAATTTTTTATAAATGGCAGTGTTTATTGGTCAGTGTTTGAAAAAGTTTGTTTATCGCTTGACAAACAAAGCTCAGCGTGGTAGACTACGGTCAAATCAAATACCTATGAGGGAGTAGCAGGCGGCTAAGCCGTAGCAAGTCAACATCCTGGCAGTTTCTAACTGTCTGGCTTGCTTTAAATTGCCAGACTCATGTACTACGTTTTTTGCTGTACATGGAGTCTACCTATATCGATTTTTTCACCCAAGTATAGCAAACGCTGTGCTTGGGTTTTTGTTTTAGTAAAAACAAAATGAGGAGAAGAATTATGTTTATCGAAATCAAAGGTATTAAAAAGCACTTCGGTGAGGGTGAGAGCAGAGTTGATGTATTAAAGGGTATCGACTTAGAGCTTAACAAAGGCGAGTTTTGTGTACTGCTCGGCCCGTCGGGTTCGGGTAAGTCAACCTTACTTAACATCATCGGCGGTATCGACAGTGCGGACAGCGGTTACATTGTCGTAGATGATGAGAAGATTGAAGAAAAGAGTGAAAAAGAGCTCACAATCTACAGAAGAAAGCACTTGGGCTATGTGTTCCAGATGTACAATCTCATCCCTAACTTAACTGTCAGAGAGAACATCGAGGTCGGAGCTTATCTGTCAGATAACCCGCTTGATGTGGATGAGTTGCTTAAGACTCTCGGTCTTTTTGAGCACCAGAGAAAGCTACCTAACCAGCTCTCAGGTGGTCAGCAACAGCGTACTGCTATCGGCAGAGCTATTGTTAAGAACCCTGCTATTTTGCTTTGTGACGAGCCGACAGGTGCTCTTGATTACAACACTTCAAAGGAGATTTTAAAGCTCATTGAGGAGGTCAACAGAAAGTACGGCAACACTGTCATTATGGTTACTCATAACGATGCTATCAAGCACATGGCTGACAGAGTTGTAAGACTAAGAGATGGTGTTATCCGCAGTAATGTGCTCAATGACAGCAAAGTATCAGCTACCGAGCTTGACTGGTAAGGAGGAGTCGAAAAATGAAAAATCCACTTCTTAAAAGATTACCGCGAGAGCTCAAGAGCGAGTTTTCAAAATATCTTGTAATCTTCATATTTATGATATCCGTCATCGGCTTTGTATCAGGCTTTATGGTTGCATCAGGCAGTATGATTAAAGCTAATGAGGAGAGCTTTGACAAGTATAACATCGAGGACGGCAACTTTGAGCTGTACACTAAATGCAGTGATGAGCTTGAAAACGAGCTTGATGACAACTTAGTAGAGCTTTATGAGAATTTTTATGTAGAGAAAGAAACAGGCAACGTAGACTCTACTCTAAGAATTTTCAAAAACCGTAAGGACGTTAACAAAATCTGTGTTATGGATGGCGAGTTGCCTGATGAAAACGGCGAGATTGCTATTGACAGAATGTACGCTGACAACAATGATATCGGGGTAGGCGACACCCTTGTTATTGAATCAAAAGGCTACACTGTTTCAGGTTTAGTGTCATTTTCTGACTACACTGCTTTGTATTCAAGTCCGTCGGATATGATGTTCGACTCGGTGAAGTTCGGTGTAGCTACTGTCACAGACGATGACTTTGATAAGCTGAGCAGTGACAAGATGCACTACTGCTATTCGTTCACCTTTGATGATGAGCCGGAGGATGAAACCCAGGCTAAAGAAATGTGCGACGATGTGCTCGGGATTATCGCTGAGCACACTATACCGGTGAGCTTTATTCCTCAGTATTCTAATATGGCTATCACTATGGTAGGTAGTGATTTGGGCAACGATAAGAGCATTATCACAATGTTTCTGTACGTTGTAGTGCTGATTATCGCTTTCATCTTTGCTATCACCACAAGCAACACTATCACAAAAGAGGCTGCTGTTATCGGTACGCTGAGAGCTTCAGGCTACAAAAAGCGTGAGATTATTGTCCACTATCTTACAATGCCGATGATTGTTATTCTTGTTTCAGCTATTGTCGGTAATGTGCTTGGTTACACAGTGTTCAAGAACGTCGCTGCTTCGATGTATTACTCATCGTTTAGCTTGCCTACATACGAAACTGTATGGAATGTGGAAGCTTTCCTGATGACAACGGTCATTCCTGTCATCATAATGTTCTTAATAAACTTTGTTATTCTGTGCACAAAGCTCAAGCTCTCTGTACTTAAGTTCTTACGCAGAGATTTGTCTAAGAGCAAGAACAAAAAGGCTGTGGGTCTTAGCCACAAGCTACCGATTATGCATCGTTTCAGACTCAGAGTTATTATGCAGAATATGCCTAACTACATCACGATTGTGTTCGGTGTACTGCTTGCTAACGTAATCTTATTGTTTGGTATTGCTTTACCTGAGGTTATTGATAACTACCAGAACGAGATTGTTTCAAATATGCTGTGTGAGTATCAGTATGTGCTCAAAGCCCCTGTAGAAACTGAAACAGAGAGTGCTGAGAAGTTTTCTATCACATCTCTTGAAACGATAGAGGGTGAGCTCAAAAGCGAGAGCGTGTCGGTATACGGTATAAACGAAGATAATCAGTATGTCGATATCGACTTTGAAACTGACGGAGTGTATATCTCAAACGCTTTGGCTGAAAAATTCCACGTAAACGAGGGTGACACACTCACACTCAAGGAGTCATACGGCACTAAGGAGTATGACTTTAAAGTCAGTGGTGTGTACTACTACCCAAGTTCAATCGCTGTGTTTATGGACGACGTTGTGTTCTGTGATACATTTGAGCTTGAGAGTGGCTACTACAACGGCTATATGTGTGACAAGGAGATTTTTGATATTGATGAGCAGTATGTTGCTACAAAAATCACCGAGGATGACCTGACAAAAACTTCACGTCAGATGCAGACCTCTATGGGCTCGCTGATGGGTTTACTCTCAGCTTTCGGTGTGATTATGTTTATGCTGATTATCTATCTGCTGTCAAAAATCATCATCGAGAAGAATGCTCAGTCGATTTCTATGACCAAGGTGCTCGGTTATTCAAACGGCGAGATGAGCTCGCTGTATATCCTGTCTACAACGCTGGTTGTAGTGCTCTCAATCGTGCTGACTATTCCGCTTGTTAACTCAATTATGGAATATCTGTGCGTGACAATGCTAAGCCAGTATCCGGGTTATCTGCCGTATTATGTGCCGTTTTCGGTGTTTGTTAAAATGGCTCTGTGCGGTATCGTGTCATACGGCGTGATTGCTTTCTTTGAGTATAGAAAGGTCAAGAAAATCAAGCTCGACATCGCTCTTAAAAACAGAGAGTAATATATGTATTAAGGGGAGGGTTTGTGCTCTCCCTTTGTTTTTGGGATGGCAGAAAGGTTGATGATGAAATCGTAGGGTTTGGCGTGAACATAAAACCGCAATAACGAAACGTGGTTTTACAATCCCTTCGTCTTTTGCTTACGCAAAATCCACCTCCCTTTGCACAAGGGAGGCAAACGAGAGGCAGAAACGTTGTATATAAATCGTAGGGGGGCGGGTTTCACGTCCCGAAAAATTGGTGCTGACGCACGGCGGGTCGTCGAGTCGCCGACCCCTACGGATGTGGCAGAAGCGTTGTATATAAATCGTGGGGTTTGGCGTGAACATAAAACCGCAAAACGGAAGGTTGATGTTGTAATCGTAGGGGGCGGGTTTCCCGTCCCGAAAAAATAGGTGCTGACGCACGGCGGGTCGTCGAGTCGCCGACCCCTACGGATGTGGCAGAAGCGTTTATATCAAAACCGCAAAACGGTACGTCGATAATTGCGTACCCTACGGATGGACTGATGAATAGAATTCGCTCTCTCCGTCATTTCGCACGCTCAATGACACCTCCCTCGTCAGAGGGAGGTTTAATGTACATAAACTTTAATGCAACACAAAAGGGACATCTCACATCAGTGGGACGTCCCTTTTTAGATTACAATATTTCTGCTAACTTGATAGCTCCGTCTACAAGATAGGCGATGTTTTCTTCGTCATACGCTGTATCACGTGAGGTGTGGATGCGGTTCATATACAAAAGCTTAGTCGGCTTGTGCGTCTTTAATGCCGCTACTCCGATGCCGCCCTTGAAATTTGCATTGTCAGACGGATAGAACACGCCTTTGTCACAAACATCAACGGTGATTGTATCGGTTGACTTGAATGAGTGGAGGAGTAAATCCTTGTACTTTCTTGTTGATTTCTTTAGTGCAAAGAGCATTGTCTTGCCGTCGGATACACAGTCAAAGTTGAGCACAAGTCTGTCGTTTTTGATGTCCTTGTGATTTGATGCAAATGATGATGAGCCGAAAAGTCCTGCTTCTTCTAAATCAAAGAACACAAACGCTACCTTGTCACGCTGGTCATTTGGCAGACTTGCCATAATGTCCAAAAGTGTAGTCACACCTGATGTGTTATCATTTGCGGTGTGCTTGTTAGCAGGACCGAAGATGAGTAAAAACATCATTAAAAAGTATACAAATAATGCGATGTCTTTGCTGATTTCTGTGGTGGTTTCAAAATCAAGTCCACACAGTCCCAGTACAAATGATGAAAGTACGGCTGTAAGAATTGATACAGCTATAAAGATACCGACTAATAAAAACTGGTAGAGCATATAAACGAAAAAGTTTTTCGGTGTGATAAAGTTAGGGATAATCATTTTTGCACAGGTGTCATAGTGTGCGGTGTACAGCACCTTTGCTTTGTCAACGTCGCCTACTACGATGTTTCTTGAACCAAACGAGCCTTTCTCGATTTTTACTTCATAGCCGAGATTACTCGCTACGCCTTTGACGTATTCGATGAAAGCACTACGCTGTTTCTTTGATTTGCGTATCTGATATTTTTCGAAAATTTCCTTAGTTGTCTGTGTCATTAAAATAACTCCTTTAATTCTGTGATAGAATTATGCTAATACTGATATTTTGTCGAACTGGTTATATTAAAACACAATCGTGTTGAACTTTCAACATTATAAAACTATCTTTGTGAAAATAAAATATTACACTTTTAAAAATGTTGCATAAAACTATGCAATTTTAAGGCGGTTTTTAGGATTAGGTGAAAGGGCGTTTGCCCTTAACTTGATTTTGGAGATGATTTTTGTGGCAAAACGAAGATGTATTTCTGTTGATGTATACGAGAACAATGACTTTCTTGAGTTGAGCGATAGTGCCAAGGTGCTATACACCGCCTTTATTCTCCACACCGATGACGACGGGTTTGTTATAAATCATCGCACAGTGATGCGTTTGATGGGGGCGACAAAGGAAAAGTTGCAGGAGCTTTTGGATATCGGTTTTGTTATGGAGATTGGTCGGGTGTTGGTGATTAAACATTGGTACATACACAACAGGATTCAACCCTCACGCAAGGTTGACACGATTTATCAGGAAGAGCTAAGCAGGCTTTTTGTCAATGATTGGAACGAATATGAGCTGTTGCCATAGTTTGTCAACAAAATGTTGACCTAATATAATATAACTTAACTTAATTAAACATAAGTAAATATAAGATAAGTAAATAAAAGATAATCAAATGTAATCGAAGGGAATTGTTAAGGGGAAACATTCTGTCAGACAAAACACGTCTTTACAATGTTGAAATGTTGAAAACTCGACTTTCCTTTACAAATGATTATATCAGTGGTTGCAAAAACTGTTGAGTGTTGATAAAATATCTTTATACAAAACTCAACGGAGGGTTTATAAAATGAGCGTTATTGGTAAGCAAATCAAGAAGTACAGAGTAGCAAAGGGTATCACTCAGGAACAGCTTGGTCAGCTTGTCGGTGTTACCACTCAGGCTGTGTCAAAATGGGAGCGTGGCGGTACGCCTGACGCAGAGCTGTTGCCTAGGCTGTCACAGCTTTTGGATGTGAGTATTGATGTGCTGTTCGGACGTGAGGAGCAGAGCTTTGTGTCGTCTATCACACGAAAGCTCAGAGATATGCCGATTGATGATGCGTATCGCTTTGCGTTTAGTATTTGCTGGGCGATTGAAATCGGTCTGTTGCAGGACCAGTCCGCTCCTGATGAGTATATGAACTCGTTTTTGGATCACTTTGAATTAAAGATGGATAAGTCACAGTATTTCTCGAAAATTATGAAAGACAGCGGTATTTCGACCGTTAGGATTTCTCCTGATTTTCGCTACTTTTTCCTTATGGTAGAGCCAAAAAACAGCATCAAAGACCATCTTGCTGATATTGATACTCTGCAAAAAGTGTTCGAGATTTTTGCTGACAAAAAGTTGCTTAGCATTATCTTTTATATGTACTCCAGACTTAACACTCCTGTTGCTACTTCGCTTATCAGCAAGAGCACAGGACTTAGCTGTGCAGAGGTTGACCGCTGTATGGACAGGTTGTGCAAGAACAATCTTGCGACAAAAAACGTTGTCGCAACTGCTGACGGCGAGATTAATACATATATGTTCAAACAGGAGAGCTCGGTATTGCCTTTGCTGTGCTACGCTGATGAGATTACAAAGAGAGAGTACAGAGATTTTATCTGGGATTTGAACCGTTCAAAGCCACTACTTAAGTAAACCGCAGGTTGATTAAGTTTTCTAACAGTTTAGCGGTTAAACAAATGGTTGCTTGTGTACATTCTACCTGTGGTTTATACTGGTGTCAGTAAGAATAAAGGAGATTAACATTATGAAAAAACTACTGGCTGTGATTTTGTGCTGTATGATGTTGCTGAGTGTGACAGCGTGTTCAGAAAAAAGTGCTCAGAAAAGTGAAACTTCAAGTGCTGATACAGCAGAAAACACTACTGTTGTAATCACTGATGAGATGAAAGAGAAAATGGACAAGGGTCTTGATAAAATCGACTTCGAGGGCATTATCTGCATCACTCACAACGGTGAGATTGTGTATGAGTCTATAACAGGTGAGGACGAAAAAGGCAACGCTCTGACACTTGAGTCACCGATGTTTGTCGGCTCTGTGTCTAAGCAGTTTTGTGCGACAGCGATTATGATGCTCAAAGAACAGGGCAAGCTCAGCGTTGATGATAAACTAGAAAAGTATTTTCCTGAATTTGAAAACGGCAAGGATATTACGCTCAAAAATCTTTTGACAATGCGTTCAGGTATTTGTGAGTTTAACTTTGCTGATGAGGTTAATGATGACAGCAGTAAGCAGGAAATACTCGACAGTATGAAAAAGTACGTTTTCAGTCAGGAGCTCGAATTTGAGCCTGACAGCAAGAACGAGTACAGAAACACTAATTACATTCTGCTTTCGGATGTGGTTGAGCAGGTGTCGGGTATGAGCTACAACGACTTTGTAAGGGAGAATATTTTTACACCACTTGGTATGTCAGATTCTGGCTTTGCAAGTGAGGTTACAGACTCGCCTTTTTATTCTCAGCATCTTACATTAGATACTCTGCACGGCGGTTATGTAGAGGCTGTGGTAGCCAGAGGTGCGGGTGACATCGTGACAACTGCTCCTGATATGGAAAAATGGATGACAGGACTCTCATGTGGAAAGCTCATTTCAAAAGAGGGCTATGCCGAAATGACAACAAATTACTCGAATGATAGCGCCTACGCATACGGCTATGCCTTGCAGGGTGCGTACTCGAGTGGCTGGAGTCATACGGGTCGCATCGGCACATATACTGCCTACGATTATATGAATCCTCAGGAGGGTTACAACCTGTTTGCTGTGACAAATAATGATAATATGCAACTTGCGTCACTGCCGTTTATGATGCTCGGCGATTTGATTGAAGGTTAATACAGTATTAAAAGCGAGGATAAACTATCTTCGCTTTTTTGTTATCAGCACTGAGAAAACCAGATATAAACATATACAAAAAGACGGCACCTGAAATTTGGTGTCGTCTTTTTTGTGTGTATAAAGTTTTCTGTTAAATCTCGTTTAGAGTGCTGAGATAATGCTCTAAACTTTCTATAACCTGTGCTTTGAACTCGTCTTCGTAGTAAAAATGCCCTGAAAGCTCATACGAATAAACGGTTGAATTTTTATTTTGTAAAAAGTATTTTGATGATTTAAAGCTCACAAGCTCGTCTTTTTTGCCAAGAAAGACGCTAGAAGGTGTGCTGAGATTTGACGCAACAGAGCGCATATCGTGGCTGAGTTTAAGTAGCTCTACAAAGCGAGGGAGGGTGGTTAAGTATCTGTACAGAAATGGCGTGAGCGTAACGCTTACATCGTTATAGGTGCACAGCTCTTCAATATCGTCTGCGTTTAGCTTGTTGAACGAGAATTTCAACGCACGCTTTATCATAACAGGGTGCACATAAACTTTGAGCGGTGGGTTAAGCAGTATCATAGCCTTGACCTCTTTGAACTTGTCAGCAAGCTCAAGGGTCAGCAGTGTGCCCAGTGAATATCCGATGACGATGATTTTTGAGTGAGTTTTTGAGAGCTCTGTGAGATGCGACAGCACCTGTGCTTTCCACTTTTTCATAGATGTGTGTGCAAAGTCGTAAACTGTCGAGCCGTGGCCGTCAAGCAGAATGTTGCATACCGAAACGTTCTGTGGGATATACGGCAGAATAAAGTCAAAGTGACGTGGGGTGGACATAATGCCGTGTACCATAAACACAGCAGTGTCAGCACCGTCTACTATTCTGATGTAGCTTTGATGTTTGTTTTGACTCATAAGCTCACCTCTTTAGTAAAAGCTGTTATAAGATTATTATATAACATATTCTATATGTAAACAAGAGAAGAAATATAAATCGCAGGACGGTAAGCAACGTTGATGTTGAAATCGTAGGGGACGGGTCCCCGTCCCACAATAAATTGGTGCTGACGCACGCGGGCGACCATTGGTCGCCCCTACAAGTGGAGCAGAAACGTTACGGATAAATCGTAGGGTTTGGCGTGAACATAAAACCGAAAACGGAAGGTTGATGTTATAACCGTAGGGGACGGGTTCCCCGTCCCGAAAAAATAGGTGCTGATGCACGCGGGCGACCACTGGTCGCCCCTACAAATGGAGCAGAAGCGTTTATATCAAAACCGCAAAACGGTACGTCATTTTACAATCCCTTCGTCTTTTGCTTACGCAAAATCCACCTTCCTTAGCAGGAACGGCAACCCTTTTGTCGGTTCCCGACATTTCCCCTGGCAGGGGAATTTCCTTTACACAAGGGAGGCATATAAGAGGCAGAAAGGTTGATGTTGAAATCGTAGGGGATGGGGTCCCCGTCCCGAAAACAACATTATATTTGACTAAACAAAAAAGCCACTCGTTATGAGTGGCTTTAGATGTCTTATTTAACGTCTTATTCAAACGTCATATTAAACGTTTTAAAGAAACATTCAAACGTCTTATCAAACGTCTTGATATTAGTCGTTGTCTGGGAAGAACTTGTCGTGGATTGCCTCTACTGCGAGGTCAGCGTCACGCTTGTCAATAAGAACAGAAACCTTGATTTCTGATGTTGAAATCATCTGGATGTTGATCTGTCTGTCGTAGAGTGCCTCAAACATTGTAGAAGCAACGCCAGCGTGTGTTTCCATACCTGCACCAACGATAGATACCTTTGCGATATTGTCATCGTAGTGAACAGCGCCTGTGCCGTTGTCACTAGCGAACTTCTCAACGATAGCCTTAGCTTCGTCGCCCTTGTCCTTAGGAACAGTGAATGTGATGTCCTTTGTGCCATCTCTGCCGATTGACTGGAGGATGATGTCTACGTTGATATCTCTAGCTGAGAGCTTTGAGAACATTTTGAATGCAAGGCCCGGCTTGTCAGGGATGCATGTTACTGAGATTCTTGCTACGTTTGTATCTTTAGCTACGCCGCTAATAAGCATTTTTTCCATTTTTGGTCTCTCCTTTACGATAGTGCCCGGCTTCTGTGTCAGGCTTGATAATACTTCGAGTTCGATGTTGTATTTCTTAGCCATCTCGACTGAACGGTTGTTTAATACCTGAGCACCGAGTGTTGCGAGCTCTAACATCTCGTCGTATGAAATCTCGTTTAATTTGATAGCACCCTTGATTTTTCTAGGGTCTGCTGTGTATACACCCTCAACGTCGGTGTAAATCTGGCACAGATCAGCGTGCATAGCTGCTGCGATTGCAACAGCTGATGTATCAGAACCGCCACGACCTAAAGTTGTGATATCGTCATATCGTGATAAGCCCTGGAAGCCTGCAACGATAACGATTTTCTTTGAGTCGAGCTCTTTTTTGATACGGCTTGTGTCAACCTTGCGGATGCGTGCCCATGTGTGTGATGATGTTGTCTTGAAACCAGCCTGCCAGCCGAGTAATGATACTGCAGGATAACCGAGCTTCTGGATAGCCATAGCAAGCAGTGAAATCGAAATCTGCTCACCTGATGCTAAAAGCATATCCATCTCACGCTTTGATGGGGCTGTGTTGCCGTTGATTTCAGCGGCTTTTTCGATAAGGTCATCGGTAGTGTCGCCCTGAGCTGAAACTACAACAACTACGCTGTTGCCCTTTTTGTAAGTGTCTGTAACAACTCTTGCGACGTTCATTACGTGCTCAGCGTCTTTTACTGAGCTACCACCGAACTTCTGTACAATTAAACTCATGTGTTTTTGCTCCTTTACAGATCTCCGATACGGATAGCAGACTCTACCTTAATTCCGCTATTGTTCAGAGCATCAATGTTGTCTAAAATTGTGCCGTAAGCCATTGGCTCACATACAAAGGCGAGTTCGCCTTCTTTAGCCTCAGGGTTCTCTAATACGTGGATATCATTAAAGAGGTCCTTGGCTTTATTATATGCAGCAGCTGTGTCATCCGAAACGGTGCGAATGTACATAGCTGTAACTGACTCTTTGTAGTCGATTACAGAGCTGTTGTCTGAATCTGCCCAGAAAAGGTATTTTCTGTTCTTAAGATGCTTTACGCAGTCGATGATGTCAGCGACAACAGCGGATGCTGTAGGGAGCTTGCCCGCACCCTTGCCGTAGAACACTACGTCGTCTGTGCAGTCGCCTCGAACCATAATGCCGTTGAATACATCGTCGATGTTAGCAAGCTGGCTCTTGTTAGGGATAAACATCGGTGCAACCATGATATCGACTTTTTTATCAGGAAGCTGCTTAACCTTGCCGATGAGCTTGATTACGCCACCCCAGATGGATGCGTATTTAACGTCGTCTAAAGTGATTTTTGTGATACCCTCAGTATGTACTGCGTCAGGGTAGATGTGCTTGCCGTAAGCTAAAGATGCCAAGATACAAATCTTTCTGCAAGCGTCGTGACCTTCAACGTCAGCTTCAGGGTTACGCTCTGCGTAGCCTAAGTCCTGAGCGAGCTTTAACGCTTCATCAAAGTCCATACCTTCGTTAATCATCTTTGTTAAGATGAAGTTTGTTGTACCGTTTAAGATACCTGCAATTTCACTTACGTTGTTAGCAACCAAGCACTGGTTTATCGGGCGGATGATAGGAATACCGCCACCAACTGATGCTTCAAAAAGGAAGTTTGTGTTGTTGTCCTTAGCAATCTGTAAAAGCTCAGCACCCTTTGCGGCAACGAGCTCTTTGTTTGATGTTACAACGCTCTTGCCTTTGAGTAAGCACTGCTTAACAAAATCGTAAGCAGGGTTTAAACCGCCCATAACTTCAACTACGATGTCAACGTCGATGTCGTTAACGATGTCATTAAAATCCTTTGTGAAGCGGTTGGCTAAAGGATGCTCTGGGAATTCTCTTAAATCGAGAATGTGTTTTATGTACAGCTCTTCACCTACTGAGGCAAAGAGCTTCTGTTTGTGTGTCAGAAGAATCTCTGATACACCGGAGCCAACAACACCGTGGCCCATAATTGCAACTGAAACCATAATTTATCTGAACCTTTCGTGGAATTTATAACGTTATTATATATTGATTACTTATCGCTACTCGATAACCCAGTTATCTTCAGGAGGAGCAGTAGGTGGATCTTCCGGTGGAGCGGTAGGTTCACCAGGTTCTCCGCCTTCGCCCTCACTTGGCGCTACGTCGGTCGAGCCTTCACTCGGTGCATTTGGGTCTGTGCCCGACGGGTTCTGGGTCGGTGCGGTTGTCGCACTCGGTTTTACACCTGTAAATGCTGTGTGGTAGCCGTTACAGTAACCAGGCATTGTGTCCTTTGTGTAGTAGCCTGTGCCTGTTGCTCCACAGTATGATGCGGCGAGCATACCTGAACCCTTACAGTAAGTAGCTGAGATAATCGAGTCAGGCATATCGTACTCTTTGTACTCCTTGTCCTCAAGGTAGTTGCCCATAACCGTACGCCACATTGTTGTAGCAAGTGAGGTCACAGGAACTCGTGATGGCACGTCGTAACCTGTCCATACAGCTAAAGTGCAGTAAGGTGAAGCACCAACAAACCATGAGTCCTTATCGTCATCGGTTGTACCTGTTTTACCAACAATCTCCCAGTTTGGAACGTTAGCGTTCATTGAGTGAGAGTGAGTTGAAGTCAATACGTTATATCTGAGGGCTCTGTTCATTTCGTAAGCAACCTCAGGAGAATACGCTTCGTTTGGTGTATTGTTTCTGTTATCAAGGATAACAGTGCCGTTAGCATCTGTTACATAATAATAGGTATATGGCTCGTAGAAAAGACCGCCGTTGCCGACATATGCCATAGCTGCTGCCATTTCTCGAACTGTTACGCCGCCCGTCATACCACCAAGGGACAGAGCACCGATTGAATTAGCATCTGCCTCTGGGTCGAGGTGTGTAAAGCCCATGAGGTTAACAGCCTGATTGTAAGCAGTCTGTGTGCCAACCTCTGATAAAAGCTGAACAGTAGCTGCGTTAGATGACCATGAAATAGCCTCAGGCATTGTCATATATCCGTTGTAAGCACCGTATGCGTTGTTAGGTCCTGAGTACCAGGTGCCGTCTACGTAGCGGTATTTTTCGAGTGGCTGGTCAAGTACAAGACCTGAGTAGTTGATGATACCGCCCTCGAGTGCGAGAGGGTAGGTGAAGATAGGTTTGATAGAAGAACCCGGCTGGAGCACTGCGTCTGATGCACGGTCAAACAGCAGGTTGCCGTCTTTCTCTTCTGATGAACCCGTGGTTGCGATAACTCGTCCGTCAAAGCCGACCATAGTCATACCAACCTGAAGGTCGGTGCCGTAGTCATCGTTCATATGAAGACCCTCGTACTCAATCATTTCCTGAGTCTCAAGGTCCATAGCACAGTAAATCTGCAGACCCTCTGTGTAAAGCTTATCGGATGCGGCTTCTTCAGAGATGTCGTAGTATTTAGCGAGGTCACGAACAAGGTCGTCATACATCTGGTCAATGTACCAGTTCTGAACGTCGTTTGTGTCGTCCTCATCTTCTTCGTCTTCCTTTGAGTAGTCAACAAACTCGAGAGTTTCGGACTCTTTCATAGCTTCATCGTACTCAGCCTTTGTGATGTATTCCTGCTCGTACATCTGTGACAAAACAAGCTCTCTACGCTCTTTGTTATTCTCAGGGTACACAAGAGGGTTCCATTTTGCAGGGTTCTGGGTGATGCCCGCAATAGCGGCACACTCGCAGATTGAACACTCGCTGATGTCTTTGTTATAGTAAAGCTCGCTTGCTGCCTGAACACCCTGTGCGTTGTTACCGAAGTTTACGACATTTAAGTACGCTTCTAAAATATCGTCCTTTGAGTAATCACGCTCGATGTTTAAAGCACGGAAAATTTCTCGAAGCTTTCGAGTCAGCGATACCTCGTTATCGTAGGTGAGGTTTTTGATGAGCTGCTGGGTTAATGTCGAACCGCCGTAGCTGTCAGAACCTGAAAGCAGACTCAGTACCGCGCCGCCTGTACGAACCAAGTCAACACCGTTGTGGTCATAGAAACGCTTGTCCTCGATTGCGATTACAGCCTCGCCCATATGCTTTGGCATATCCTGTAAATCAACCCAGATACGGTTTTCGGTTCCGTAGAGCTTCTGGTACTCGACGAACTCTTTGGTTTCAGGGTCCTCAATGTAAATAAACGAGGACAGGTTCATACTTCTGGCGTTAAGGTCGATACCTGTCGGCTCGGTGGCCAGCTTGAACACGTAGATACCCAGAGATATCGAAACAAAAATGCCCGCACACACTAAAATCGCAAGGACAGTTTTGATGACTTTCCATAGTCCTGAAAAAACTGTGCCGACGTTGGCGGTTTTTTTCTGGACATCGATTTTATCGGTGTACTTGCTGATGTCGGTTTTTCTCATTTTTCCGACCTCCTCATAAAATACATATAGCCACAATAAGTATAGCACTTTCAAAACGAAAAATAAATGGTTTTTTACAAAATTACAAGAGATTTTTATTTCTTTATATATAATAAAAATATGAATATTACATAAAAATCAAGGAAAAATACTGAAAAAGAGGTGCTTTGATTGAAGAAACTGATACTTATTTTCGGTACTTTCCTTATTATATGTCTGATTATTTCACATATTGCACAAGTAAAGGTCGAGAGCAAACTGGACAGCTTTGAGACTGTCAGCGTGAGCGAAAACGGCGAGCCGTTGTATCTTATCAAAAGTGAGAACGGCAGAGTTGTGGTTTATTACGGCGATGAGCTGGTAAGAAAGACCACGACAGCCGTCAGCACCTTACCTAAAATTGACCAGCGTGAGCTACTGTATGGAATCACAGCAAAAAGCGAAGAAGAGGTCGAAAGCATTTTAGAAGAGTATTGCTCATAGAAGCGCTCTACCACCGCAGCCCCAAAAAGTCGAAGACGAGTCTGCATTTTCGAAATCGACAAAGTCGATGCAGGAAATCAATGCGAGGCTGTGGACTTTTTGGGAATAGCGTAGGTGAGGAGAGCGTGCCATAGAAGCGCTCTACCACCGCAGCCCAGAATTGTAGGGGACGGGTTCCCCGTCCCGAAAAATTGGTGCTGATGCACGGCGGGTCGTCGAGTCGCCGACCCCTACGGATGTGGCAGAAACGTTGTATATAAATTGTAGGGTTTGGCGTGAACATAAAACCGCAAAACGGTGCGTTGTTTTCTCTCCCTCCGTCTTTTGCTTACGCAAAATCCACCTCCCTCGTCAGAGAGAGGCAAACGGTACGTCATAAATGCCGTACCCTACGGATGGTAAACAAACGTGGGTGTTGTAATTGTAGGGGACGGCGACCTCGACGTCCCGCAAATGGTACGTTGTTTTCTCTCCCTCCGTCTTTTGCTTACGCAAAATCCACCTCCCTCATCAGAGAGAGGCAAACGGTACGTCATAAATGCCGTACCCTACGGGCGGTAAACAAACGTGGGTGTTGAAATCGTAGGGGACGGCGAAATTCCCCTCATAGGGGAAATGTCCAAAGGACAAAAGGGTCTGGGCGAAGCCGTACCCTCGATGTCCCGCAAATGAAACGTTGTTTTACAATCCCTCCGTCATTTCGCACGCTCAATGACACCTCCCTTTACACAAGGGAGGCTTTTTGTTGTAATCGTAGGGGAATTTCCTTTCGTCAGGGAGGCTTTTTGTTGTAATCGTAGGGGGATTTCCTTTGGTCAGGGAGGCTTTACACAAGGGAGGTTTTTTTGTGAAAACGAAACGTCAAAAATGATGTTTTACACGTGTGGGGTGACAGGCTGAAAAACGCAGGATAAATATTGACTCTTCGATTTACTTTTTTTATGATTTGCAAACTTGTTAGTCGAAATCGCTAAATATTATCGAAAAAGCTTGTGCAATATCTACAACAAAATTTTAACATTTCGTTCTCTTGTACATATGCTTTCAGGGGTGTTTGGCAAATTGTACAAAGACGGACTGTGAAGTTTAGAGCTTTTGTTGATTGAGGTTTTTTATTGTTTAATGTACAATAATGGTGTATGAAATATAACTTTAAGGAGGTTATTAAAATGAGAATCAACAAACACGTTTTTAAGTGTGTGGTAAGTCTTCTGATGACTCTTGTTCTCGTTTTCGGTATGGTAGTTGCTACCTCTGCTTTTGAAGCTGATGAGGATATCGCTGCTACTGCTGTGACAGGTAATGTGTATTTCAAGAACACAGCTAACTGGTCCACCGTTAACGCTTACATCTGGGTCAGCGGTACCACAACCAGCGTACAGGCATGGCCGGGTGCGGCAATGACACTGGTAAAAGACAACATCTACAAATGCTCCGTTTCAGGTGATTACAACATGATCATCTTCAACAACGGTGGAGATCAGACAACTGACCTTTCTATCCCAGGTGCAGGTCAGATCTACGATTACTCAACAGGTACATGGAGTGCTTATGCTGAGGATCCAACAACAACTCCTACACCAACAACTCCTACACCAACAACAACTCCTACACCATCAGGTTCTAAGATGGTTTACTGCAAGAACTCTGCAGGTTGGTCAAGCGTAAGCGCTTACATGTGGAGTGGCTCAGGCTCTTCAGAGAATGCTAAGTGGCCTGGTCAGTCTATGACAAACATCGGCGACAACGTATGGCAGTACGAAGTAACAGGCAGCTGGGACAACATCATCTTCAACGGTGGCGGTGCTCAAACTGGTGACTTAAGCTACCCTGGTCACGGTTACATCTACGATAACTCTACAAACGAGTGGTCAATCTACGATACATCTGATATCAAGGTTTCTACATACGGTACTGATATGGTATCTCCACAGTTCAAGGGTTCTGACATCATCCTTACAACAAACGCTACTTCTACAAAGGGTGACGTTTACTACAAGTTCTCAGTAACATTTGGTGGCGCTACAACTGTTCTCTCTGATTTCACAGCTAAGAACACAGCTACATGGACACCAACTGCTGCAGGTACATACAAAATCACTTTTGATTACAAGGATACAGCAGGTAACGAGAACCAGAGAACTTTAGACTTTGTAATTCAGGACGATGCAGGTATTGAGGAGCCTATCTTAAAGGGTATCTCTCCAAAGCCTGGTCAGGTTAAGAAGGGTACTGCTATCAACTTCACAGCTAATGCTGCAGGTGGTCAGACAGGTACAAAGCTTCTTTTCTACAAGTTCACTGTTAAAGATGCTAACGGTGTAGTCGTAAACGTTCCTTACTACACAAAGAACGCTACTCACAGCTTTACACCATCAGCTCTTGGTACATACACAATCACAGTTTCTGTTCAGAACTGTAACAACGAGCTTATCGAGCGTACATTCACTTACACAAGTGTAAACGAGGTTTCTGACGATCCACAGCCAACTCTTCCATCTGAGAATCCAACAGTTAGCGGCTACTTAAGAGGTGACGGCGACAAGGACGGTCAGGTTACAATCATGGACGCTACAACAATCCAGCTCTATCTTGCTCAGGTTGCTGTTGATATGAGTTCCGATAATGCTGATGCTGACTTAGACGGCGACATCAACATTATGGACGCAACAACAATCCAGCTCTATCTTGCAAACGTTATTAATTGGTAAAGGAGGTAACGAAAATGAATACTGTTAAAAGAATTCTTGCTATCGTTTTAGCACTTATGATGATTGTATCCGTTGCTGTTATCTCTGCTACTGCTACTGAGACTGACGCTGCAGAAACTGCTGCAGGCGGCATCACAATCCACTTTGAATCAACAAACGGCGTACCATACGTTTACTACTGGAACGCACTCCCAACTGATCTTTCAACATCATACCCTGGTGTTAAGATGACTAAGGAGAATGCAAAGGGCGGCAACTGGTACACATACTCTTTCCCAAATGCTACAAAGATTAACCTCCTCTTCACTGACGGTTCAAAGACACTCGACGGTCAGATTACTGAGGAAACATCTCGTACAACAGGTGACTGGTGGTACAAGGACGGCAAATGGAAGAAAGCTAATCCTTATGATAATCCTATTCCTGAGCGTTCAGACTTGCGTGAGGATTCAATCTACTTCGTAATCACAACTCGTTTCTACGACGGTAACACAGGCAACAACGTTCACTGCTGGGACGATAAGCAGGCTAACAACCCTGACTCTGACCCTGCATGGCGTGGTGACTTCCAGGGTCTTATCGACAAGCTCGACTACATCAAGGCTCTCGGTTTCTCCGCTATCTGGATTACACCAGTTGTAACAAACGCTTCAGGTTACGACTACCACGGCTACCACTCATTCGACTTCACAACTGTTGATGCTCGTTATGAGAGCGATGGCGCTACATATGAGGACCTCCTCGAAGCTGCACACGCTAAAGATATGAAGATCATTCAGGACGTTGTATGGAACCACACAGGTAACTTCGGTGATTCTTTCCTCGCTCCAATGTTCACTAAGGAATATGACTCTATTCAGGACCTCGGTACAGCTGACTGTATGAAGGTTATTGAAGGCGGCTTACTTGACAAGGCTTACTCAAACTACGATAGCCTTGAGCCGGGCCTCCAGTTCCAGGCTAGACTTGACACTATGAAGGGTCACAAGTCAGGCATGGCTATGAACAAAAACGAGTACTACCACAGAGAGACTGGTATGGGTTACGAGTCATCAATTGAGCAGCAGGGCTCAATGGCTGGCGACTGCGTTGATATCAACACAGAGAACCCTGTAGTTGCTAAGTACATCACAGATACATACCTTGAGTACGCTAACATGGGCGTTGACGCTTTCCGTCTTGATACAGAAAAGCACATCAACCGTTGGACACTCAACAACGCATACTTCCCTAAATTCTACAACCTTATGTCTATGAAGACAGGCGGTAAAGAGAACTTCCACATCTTTGGTGAGGTTTGCTCACGTGTAAGAGAAACATGGAACCACAACATTCCTTCTTCTTCACCTGCATTCTTCACATGGGATGAGACTGAGTCAGCATGGAAGGGCAACTGGAATACTACAAGTCCAACTGCTAACATCGATACTTCTATCAGCCACTACGATGCTCATAGAGATCCATCAGGTCACCCAACATCTAACAACGCTTACTTAAACGGTATTTCTTACCATACACCTGACTATAGCAAGTCAAACGGTACATCTGTAATCGACTTTACAATGCACTGGAACTTCGAGAACGCAGGCAACGCTTACAGAGCTGGTCTTGCTGAGGATCAGTACATGAACGACTCAACATGGAACGTAATGTACGTTGACTCTCACGACTACGGCCCAGACGGTATGGAGAAAACTCGTTACAGCCTTGGTACACAGGCTTGGGCTGAGAACTTAAACCTCATCTTCACATTCCGTGGTATCCCATGTCTTTACTACGGTTCTGAGATCGAGTTCGCTAAGGATCTCCCAATCGACGTGGGTCCAAACGCTCCACTTGCTAAGACAGGTCGTGCATACTTCGGTGACAACATCACTGGTACTGTAACTGCTTCTGACTTTACAAAGTACACAGCTTCAGGTAAGGTAAACGATACTCTCAACTACCCACTTGCTAAGCACATCCAGAAGCTCAACGCTATCAGACGTGCTGTTCCTGCTCTCCAGAAGGGTCAGTATACAAACTCTGGTAACTACGTATCAGGCGATATGGCATTTGTAAGAAGATACACAGGCGAAGGCATCGACTCACTCGCACTCGTTGCTATCACAAACGGTGCTACATTCAAGAACATCCCTAACGGTAAGTACATCGACGCTGTTTCAGGTGATATTAAGAACGTAACAAATGGTACACTTTCTGTTAACGTTGGCGGTAGAGGCGATATGGCTGTTTATGTATGCTGTGCTTCAGGCTTCCAGGGCATCTCAGGTGCTATCGGACCATCAGGCCAGCAGTACTTAAAGTAATATCTTAACCTAACATTTTGGCGTAAGCCTTGATACAGCCCTCCCATTATTACGGGAGGGCTTGTTTTTGTTAAACGAAAACCCCCGATTGTATCGGGGGTTCAAAAGAGCTTTAGCGATAAACAAAAACAGCTCCTTCTGATATAATGAAAGTGCGGTCTGGCAACTGCACAACAAAAACAGAAGGAGGTCATAAAATGAATGA
>JAFUKO010000073.1 GCA_017473555.1 Ruminococcus sp.
GCAAAGACGCATGATATAGAGCACTGTCACACAGAGCCTGAGCTGTAGGATGACCATACTTTTTGAGAATTTCTTTTTCAAGTGAACCGGAGTTAACACCGATTCTGATAGGAATATTTTTAGCTTTGCAGGCTTTCGCAACCTGTTTTACTCTGTCTTCATCACCGATATTACCTGGATTTATACGGATTTTATCAATACCTGAAGCTACAGATTCCAAAGCCAGTTTATAGTCAAAGTGAATATCAGCAACCAAAGGTATTGACACCGCTTCTTTAATCGCAGGTATCAAACGCACAGCATTCATATCAGGAATAGCCGCACGTATAATCTGGCAACCAGCTTCTTCGAGTCTTTTAGCCTGTAATACAGAGCCTTTTATATCATCAGCTCTGGTATTAAGCATTGACTGGATAGAAACCTCTGCCCCGTTACCTATTAACACATTTCCTGCTTTGACCTGAATTTTACTCATATTATCCTCCGAATATAAGTACCCAAATATCTTTGAATGTTATAACTGCCATTAACATCAACAGTAAGACCAAGCCTGCACCATTGATTACACCTTCGATTTTGCGAGGTACAGGTTTTCTGAATATAGCCTCGATAAGAAGCATTACAAATCGTCCACCGTCAAGAGCCGGGAACGGAAGCATATTTACTACACCGAGGTTTACGGTGATAACCATCATAACGTATACAATGCTCATTACAGCATCCATAAAGCTTGTTTTTAAACTCTCGGAAGCAACATCTGTAATAGCTGATGCAAGACCTACAGGTCCTGAAACATCATTTATACCAAACTGACCTGTTACCATACCGACTAAGCTTCCCCATACCATTCGCACAACAGATACTGTCTGTGAAAATGTCTGGTCTAATAGTGAAACAAATGTCTTTTCAATCGGCTCAACATAAAAGTCGATAGCAATTGACGGTTCACTGGTTTCACTATCACGATAAGTAAAGAAATCAATTTCTTTAAGTACAATCTCTTTACCGTCACGAACAACAGTCACATCAGTGCGATAACGCTGACGTGTGGCTTTTTCTTCAATCTCAGGATAAGCCTCAACCTTTTTGAGTGATAAAGCTTCATTGATTTTATCAATATACTCGCACATAGCTGAATAAGCATGTTCTTTATCGGTTGTTGCTAAAACAGCTTTGGAACCTTCCTTCCACATCTCATACAGAGTTTTAAATTGTTCTTCATTAAATTCTGATGAAATAGTAGCACAATGGTTCTGCAAATAAAAAAGACAGTCTTCTTTATAAATTTCGAAGGTAGTACCATCAACTTCAACCAAAGGCATTGTATACATCGCAAAACTAAAGTCTGTTGATGTATTGATTTTGTAGTCGTTGAGTTCAACTATTTTGTCCCCTTCTTTAAGACCTGTACTTGCAGTAAAAGAACAAGGTGCAAAATCTGAAACGGTTGTAGAATTAAACTGTTCCAACGGTAAAAGTGTGATCATCATAAGCACCAGACCGAACAGAATGTTCATTGTGGCACCCGCAACTACGATAATCATACGTTTCCAGATTTTTGCATTATTAAAAGCACGTGGGTTTTCGCTTTCTTCATCCTCACCTTCCATAGCACAGTAGCCACCTATCGGGAGAAGTCTTAAGGAATAAGTAGTTTCACCTTTAGTAAAAGAAAGGAGTTTAGGACCCATACCAAGAGCAAATTCGTTTACTTTAACACCACTTTTTTTATCGGCGATAAAATGTCCACCCTCATGAAAAAATATAATAAGTTCGAATAATACAACCGCAATAATTATAAGTGCAACAGTTGTGATAAAATCATCTCCAATTAATTAACTAAGTTATATACATACTCTCTGGCCTGTTTATCAGCTTTGAGTACATCAGAGAGGCTTTGTGCCTCTTTATAAGCAAAATTATCTACTGCTGAAGAAACCAGTTCGCCAATTTCAAGGAAGCTGATCTTGTCTTCTCTGAAAAGTTTGTTAGCGATTTCGTTAGCTCCGTTTGCTACAGCAGGTATAATGCCGCCTCGCTTGATAGCTTTTTTGCAAGCAGAGAGGCATTTGAAAGTTTCGTAGTCAGGGTGGTAGAAAGTCATTGATGAAATTTTAGAGAAATCAAGTGACTCTACCGGTGACTCGTACCTGTGTGGATATGTGATTGCGTACTGGATAGGAATTCTCATATCAGGAAGTCCCAGCTGTGCCAGAACACTATTATCAACAAATTCAATCATAGAGTGAATTATGCTTTCTCTATGAACCACGACTTCAATATCGTCAGGAGATACATCAAAAAGCCATGCGGCTTCGATAATCTCAAGACCTTTGTTCATCATTGTAGCTGAGTCAATGGTAATTTTTGCACCCATCGACCAGTTCGGATGATTGAGTGCCTGGGCTACTGTGACGTCTTTCAGCTCATCGGTAGTCTTACCAAAAAACGGACCACCTGAGGCTGTTAATATAATTTTCTTAAGTGCTTTTTCAGGCGGAGATGCCTGTAAGCACTGAAAAATCGCTGAATGTTCACTATCTACAGGAAACAGTGTCACACCGTTGCGTTTAGCGGCGTCCATTACAAGCGCACCGCCAGCGACTAAAGTTTCTTTATTAGCAAATGCTATGTTTTTCTTTGCTTCAATAGAAGCTAAAGTTGGTTTAAGTCCAACCATACCCACGACTGAATTTACTACTAAATCACAATCGTCCAGTGTTGCGGCATATAAAAGACCATCCATACCGCTGTAAACCTTTGTATCAAGGTCTTTGATATTCAGTTTTAATTCATCTGCTCTGCTCTCATCAAATACAACTGCAACCTGAGGTTTGAACTCACGAATCTGATCTTCAAGCATTTTAATATTGCTGTGAGCTGACAAAGCAGTTACTTTTAAATTAAGCTTACGGGCAACATCCAGGGTTTGAGTACCGATAGAACCTGTAGAGCCGAGAATGGATAGTTTATTTACCATAATAAACCTCAATTAAACTATAACGGTGAATAAATTAGAAATAACGAACACGAGCGGAGCACAAAGAATAATACTATCGAATCTATCGAGCATACCGCCGTGTCCCGGCATAATTGAACCGAAGTCTTTTATACCGCAAGAACGCTTAATAACTGAAAATGTAAGGTCGCCGATGATAGAGATAATCGGATTGATAAGACCTATAATAAGCAGTGGTATGAAGTTTATAGTAACTCCTCTGTAAATAAGCAGGAATACTAAACCGATTAAAAGTGAACCCAGTGTACCGCTGATAAGTCCACCTACAGCACCCTCAACAGTTTTCTTAGGGCTGATTGAAGGACAAAGCTTATGTTTACCCAGATAAACACCGGCAAAGTAAGCACCGCTGTCAGCAAGCCAAGGTACTCCTAAAGTGAGAACTACCCAGAAGGAAGAGTGACCATTCAAACTACAAGCAGTGAGAGTGAAAGATGTCATTGACAATGTCAAAAGCATTGTTCCGCCAAACGCAAACATAACATCTTCAACCTTAATATTGTCATGAAATGCAACCATTACAGAAAACAGAACAACAGCAAAAAGATACAGTGGTATGTACTTGAGCAGAGAGCCACAGAGTAATGGCATCAAAAGGCCAAAAACCACACATGGTACTGAAATAAAAAGCTTTTTATGCAAGCCTTTTGCTGTAAGCAACTCTCCACAAATAAGTGCAGTTACAAGAGCAATCGCAACTCTAATAACTATGGAATTAACTTCCCCAAGTATCATAAGTACTATGCACAGCACAATACCTATAGCTGAAGTAATTAGTCTCGTTTTCATGGGTATCACCAGAACTTTCAAAATATTTGATCAAATGCCTCCAAAACGTCTGTTACGTTTGGCATATTCAATCAGCGCCTCGTCAAGATGTTCACTCTTGAAATCAGGCCAAAGTACATCCATTATGCAATACTCAGAGTACGCTGACTGCCACAGCAGGAAATTGGATGTACGATACTCACCACTCGGGCGGATAATCAAGTCAGGATCGGGTTGACCCTTTGTATATATACTGTCGCTGATAAGCTGTGCATTTATATCAGAAACATCAAGCTTACCGTCTTTAATATTCTGAGCAAGGTCTTTAAACGCATTGACAAGCTCGTCTCTTCCACCGTAATTCATTGCGATATTAAGAACCATGCCATCCCTGTCCTTTGAATCGTGCTCAGTTTTTTCAATAAGTTCGAGCATATCCGGTGGAAATACAGTACGGTCACCGATAAACTTAACAACAATGCTGTCATCCTTAAAATCGGTAATAGCTTCAATCATATACTCCTTAAAGAGCTTCATAATGGCGTCTACTTCTTCTTTAGGACGTTTCCAGTTCTCGGTAGAAAAAGCATAAACTGTCAGATATTTAATGCCTATATCGGAACAGTAGCGCGCAATTCTTCTAAAAGTTTGCGCGCCAGCAGTGTGACCGGCGGTACGAGGCAGACCACGCTTTTTAGCCCATCTGCCATTACCGTCCATTATTATTCCAATATGCTCCGGGAGTATGATATCTTTTATAGATAACTTTTCCTTAGATTTATTGAATAAAGCCATATCAGATTTCCATAATCTCTTTCTTTTTCTTGTCAGCCATCTGATCAACAAGTTTGATAAACTTATCAGTCTGTTCCTGAACTTTCTTCTCACCGTGCTTGAGATCGTCTTCTGTGAGCTCGCCGTCTTTCTTTAAAGCTTTGAGCTTGTCGATTGTGTCACGACGCACATTACGAATCTGAACCTTTGTATCCTCAGCAATACCAGCGATTTCCTTAGCGATTTCCTTACGCTTATCCTCTGTGAGAGGTGGGAAAAGAAGGCGGATACACTTACCGTCATTCTGTGGGTTAATGCCTACATCAGACATCTGGATAGCTTTTTCAATCATTCTTAAAACAGATGCATCCCAAGGCTGGATTGTAAGTGTTCTTGCTTCAGTTACAGAAACAGCAGCAAGCTGATTGATTGGTGTTGGTGTTGAATAGTAATCAACAGTAACTTTATCTAAAACAGCAGGGTTAGCTCTACCTGCTCTAATTGATTTAAATTCTGCGTCGAGGTGGTCGATACGTCTGTTCATACGCTCCTCGGATTTTGTTAATGTAGCTTTCATTGTAGTCCTCCTAATATTTAATGAAAATAGTTAACTGAATCAGAAATTACCAACTACGGTTCCGATAGAATCATCACAAACCGCATTGTAAATATTGTCAGGGTTATCAACGCTGAACACTAAAAGATCAATGTTGTTATCTTTACAGATAGCGGCAGCAGTTGAATCGATAACCTTGAGGTCTTTTTCAAGAACATCGTGGAAAGAGATGTTGCTATAACGTACAGCATCAGGGTTAGTCTTAGGGTCACTGTCATAAACACCATCTACCATTGTCGCTTTGAGGATAATCTGAGCCTCAATTTCAGCGGCACGAAGTGCAGCAGCTGTATCAGTTGAGAAGAACGGGTTACCGGTACCACAGCCAAAAATAACGACTCTGCCCTTTTCTAAATGACGCATAGCTTTATTTCTGATATATGGCTCAGCAATAGCACGCATACCAATAGCAGTCTGAACTCTGACATCCACGCCAATCTGTTCAAGTGCATCAGCAACGCCTAATGCGTTGATAGTAGTAGCGAGCATTCCCATATGGTCAGCTCTTGTTCTATCCATTTTACCGCTTGAACGACCTCTCCAGAAATTACCGCCACCAACTACGATAGCAACTTCTACCCCATCTTCTACCAGCTTTTTGATAGGCTCACAGAAAGAAAGAACTGTATCAAAGTCAATTCCGTGCTTTGCTTCACCGGCTAATGACTCGCCTGAAAGCTTGAGAAGAATTCTCTTATATTTTGATTTCATCAAATCACCTCATAGTTATCTTTATAGTTACTTTGATTATACATCATTTAGTGCAATTTGTAAAGAAGAATAAGGCAGAATGTATGACATTTAATAGAAATTTAACAATAAAAAAGGAGTGGTTAAAAAACCACTCCTGAATTATCAGATAAATTATTTTACCATGCTTGCAACTTCAGCAGCAAAGTCATCCTGACGCTTCTCAAGACCCTCGCCCTTCTCAAAACGAGTGAACTTAGTAATCTTGATAGAACCGCCGAGCTTCTTAGCAACTGACTCTGTGTACTTAGCAACTGTCATTGAGTTGTCCTTAACGAACTCCTGATCAACGAGACAGTTCTCTTTGTAGAACTTGCCGATCTTACCCTCAACGATCTTTGCGAGAACCTGCTCTGGCTTGTTAGCCATCTTAGGATCCTGCTTCATCTGAGCAACGAGGATTTCCTTCTCGTGGTCGATAACATCTGCAGGAACATCAGACTCATTTAAGTATTGTGTGTTAAGAGCTGCAATCTGCATAGCAACGTCTTTACCATAAGCAACGAAATCAGCGTTAGCTGTGTCAACATCTGTCTCGAAGTTAACGATAACACCGATCTTACCGCCAGCGTGAACATAAGCAACAGTAGGGCCGTCAAACTTCTCAAATCTACGGATCTGGATATTCTCACCGATTGTAAGAACCTTCTCCTGGAGAAGCTCAGCAACTGTCATCTCTGTGCCAGCAGCCTTTAATTCTTTGAGTGCTTCAACGTCAGCAGGAGCGTTCTCCATAACTGTCTGAGCACATGTGCTAACAAAAGCCATAAAATCAGCGTTCTTAGCAACGAAGTCTGTCTCTGCGTTAACTTCGATTACTACACCTGCTGTGTTGTTGTCATTTGTGATAGCGTAAGCAACACCCTCAGCAGCAATTCTTGATGCTTTCTTAGCCTGCTTAGCAAGACCCTGCTCTCTTAAGAAATCAATAGCAGCGTCCATATCGCCGTTAGCCTCTGTGAGAGCCTTTTTGCAGTCCATCATACCGCAGCCTGTCTTCTCACGTAATGCTTTTACGTCTTGAGCTGTAAATGCCATTTATATCAATCCTTTCGTAATATATACTATTTAAATATAAAGAGATTACTCTTCAACGAGCTCTTCTACTTCCTGATCATCTCTAGCAGCAGCGCCCATCTGGCCCTCTCTGCCCTCGATGATAGCGTTAGCCATAGCACCGCAGATAAGCTTTACTGCACGGATAGCGTCGTCGTTACCAGGGATAACGTAGTCAACATCGTCAGGATCGCAGTTTGTATCAACAATAGCTACAACTGGGATACCGAGTTTCTTAGCCTCAGATACAGCAATCTTCTCTTTTCTAGGGTCTACGATAAAGAGACAGCCTGGAATCTGCTCCATATCCTTGATACCGCCGAGGAACTTCTCAAGCTTCTCGATTTCGAGGTTGAGCTTAATAACTTCCTTCTTTGGAAGGAGATCGAATGTGCCGTCTGCCTCCATAGCTCTGAGCTGCTTAAGTCTAGCGATTCTTCTACGGATTGTTGTGAAGTTTGTGAGCATACCGCCGAGCCATCTAGCGTTTACGTAGTAAGCACCTGCACGCTCAGCCTCTTCTTTAACAGAATCCATAGCCTGCTTCTTTGTACCAACAAAGAGAACACTCTTGCCTTCTACTGAAAGGTCACGTACAAAGTTGTATGCTTCTTCGAGCTTAACAACGGTCTTCTGTAAGTCGATGATGTAGATACCGTTACGCTCTGTAAAAATGTATGGAGCCATCTTAGGGTTCCATCTTCTTGTCTGGTGGCCGAAATGTACGCCAGCCTCCAGAAGCTGTTTCATAGAAACTACTGCCATTTTATTTTCCTCCTCAGGTTAAAACCTCCGCCGAGCCTTGGATTTTTCGGGACAAACACAGTGTTGTGTTACTGAGCCGATAAGCCCGACGTGCGTAATGCCTAAATATTATACCATATAAATAAAAAAAATCAAGCACTTTCGTGCTTGATTTTCTATAAATTTGATAGATTTTTTAATTAATAGTTGAAAAATCTTACCGGACCATACTGGCAAACAAACTCTTGAGCTTCATGCCATGAGCTCTGACAGTAAGTAGTTGAGTAGAACACGAGTGTTCTATGCTGTACTGCTGCACCGCCCTGGTCGAAAATAAAGTTGATTACATCCTTACAAGTCTGGCTTGGCTTGATTGAAGTTGAACCATAGTAGCCGTACTTAGAAATTACTGTTGCGATATCGGAGTGACCTCCCATAACGAACGCATCTCTTAAGCACTGAGCAACAATTGCCATACCTGTGTAACCCATTGAACCTGCCTCACCCATTACGATACGCTCAGCTAAATCGCGGTCAGCATCAGAAAGGTGAATTGCGTAGCTTGTGTAGTTCGGGTCAGGGTTATCAATATTTAAAAGATAACCTGACTGTGTTGAACCGGACACATAAGAGCCACCGGTGCTTGGGGTTGTTGTAGAGCTGCTTGAAGAAGATGAAGATGAAGAGCTGTTAGAAGAAGAACTTGATTCAGTTGAGCTCTGTGTGCTCTGTTCTGTCTTCTTAGCTTCAGTCGCTTCGATTGTTTCGACCTTAAGCTCTTCTACAAGTGACTCGGCTTCTGACTTAGCCTCGTCCATAGCAATTGCTCTTGCAAGTGCTAAAGCGTCATCCTCTCTTTCACTATATGTATTAGTTTCTGTTTTTTTGGTTTCTGTTATCGGGGTTTCACTTGCAGCTTCTACTTCAGGTGTAATAACTAACATTGAAAATGCAACCATGGCACACAATGCTACTGTGAGAACTTTCAGACATAAATTCTTTAAATTTCTCATTGTTATCTCCTCCTTATAGTAGTCTACATCGATTACCGATGTGAAATTGATATGGAAAATTTTGTAAACGCATACCATTTCAAGTGCTATTTAATCACAAAGTGCTATAAATTGCAAGCCTGTAACTTTTTGTTTTTAATTCTTCATAAGCATCATAAAAGGCTTTTATTTCTATTTTCGCATTATTTTTAGTGTATTTTGTACATATAGCACAATATTTTCTAGTGCATTTTGCTATCACGCACAAAGTTTTTTAATGACAAAATGTAACAAATTTATTACCTTTTTTTGCGTTGTTTGTTGTTTTTTGCACCTTAAAGTCCACCAAAATGGTATCTTCGCCTACTAAGCATATATTATCCCACGGTATTATGAAGTCTGATGTGCGTCCAAACAGACCAAAAAACCGTGGTCTGCCATATACTATAATTGCCACAACCTTAGAGCTATTGGTATCAACCTCCAAATCATCGACAAATCCCAGCCTGGAACCGTCACAGGAATTTATCACTTCCTTGTGTCTGAGCTCTGTTAGTCTACAAGACATATCTTCTCCTCCTGACATTTACTATACAACATTTATATGTGCAAAGTTTGTCATATAAACGTACAAACTATGAACATTACAAATTATAATATCTGTTTACTAATCTTTGGAATTAATAAGCACCACCATTATTGATATACCGAGTAAAACTCCCAGAAATATACCTATTATCAACGAAAACAACATAATCGCTCCTTCTAACTTTGACATCTATCTCACTGTATTTACGATACTATATTCAACAGGAGATGGTCTGTTGGTAGTATATATTGATGTTTTGATTTTTACGAACATAATTATAAATTATTGTATCCTCTCTCTGACAAAAAAATTCTTGCATTTAAAAAGCAGTGAAACAAGAATTATTCTTTCAGCCTTTATTGGGTCAATCTTTTCGTTGACGGTTTTGATAAATAGTTTGAATAACATTTTATCTTTACTTATTAAGATTATCTGCATAACAGCTATGTGCTTAATAGCTTTCAAAGCAAAACAAATAATAGTCATTTTAAAAAGTGTATGTGCAACTTTTATATTCACTGTGTTGTTTTGCGGTGTAATTTTACTGATACATAATTCCACAAGAGCTGATACCATCGCAATTATAAACGACACAATATACTTCCAGATTGATTCAATTAAATTAATTATTATAAGTGTAGTTGTCTACACAATCATTATGTTAATTCAAAGATTAATAAAAAGTGACTTTAACAACACAATTGCCAATTTGAAATTCACCATACAAGGAATTGAGTATAGTTGTTATGGAAAAATCGATACAGGTTGTACTGTCACCGAGCCTTTTTCAGGTGCTCCCGTTATCATCGTAGAAAAAGGAGTAATCACTAACAGCATTATTCCAAGCAGAATCATACCCTACAAAGCTTTGGGTAGCGAAGGTATTTTAGACGGAATCAAGGCTGAAAAAGTTGTTATTGATAAGAGATTGGTAGAAAAAGATGTATACATAGCGATATATAAAGGGTGTATCGACCCTCAATTCAAAGCGATAATAAATCATAATTTAACAAGGTGATAAAATGAACATTTTTAAAATTTATCTAGAAAAAATCAAGCTTATGTTATTCGGTCACTCGGTATATTATGTAAGTGGTGCCCAGACTCTTCCTCCTCCGCTTGGGATTGAAGAAGAAAAGCAGGTTATGCAAAAACTAGCCGATGGCGATGAAAGTGCAAAAGAACAGCTCATCATACATAACCTGCGTCTTGTTGTATACATAGCAAAAAAATTTGAAAACACAAATGTAAATATCGAGGATCTTATATCAATCGGTACAATCGGACTAATTAAAGCTGTAAATACTTTTTCTGCTGACAGAAACATAAAATTCGCCACATATGCATCGAGATGTATTGAAAATGAAATACTCATGTTCTTAAGAAAAGCATCTCAACGAAGAACAGAAATATCTATAGAGGAACCGCTAAACACTGATTGGGATGGCAACGAGCTGTTACTTTGTGATGTGCTGGGCAGTGACCCAGACATCATAAACAGAGATATTGAACAGGAGCTCGAGTGCAACCTTTTACTTGAAGCTGTATCCAGATTAAATACCAGAGAGGCGATGATTATGGAACTGAGATTCGGTTTAAACGGAAACAAGGAACATACACAAAAACAAGTAGCAGACCTGCTTGGTATATCGCAATCATACATATCAAGACTAGAAAAGAAAATCATAAGAAGGCTTAAAACGGATCTTGAAAAAGTCGTATGAGTCAAAAAATATGTAAACGCAGGTTCTCGCCTGCGTTTTTTTACATCATACCGTTATCATTGTTATTATTGTTTTCTGTATCAGATGTAGTGCTGTTCTGAGTTTCATTAGTGCTACTTGTTGCAGAGTTAGCGGAATCAGACGTTGTTTCGTTGCCGATGTATCCATCGTCATCTGTCACCGTACCGTCATCACCGGAAATAATCTCTTCTGCTTCAGTTGCAACATCTGAAATCGCTTCTGAAGCCATATCAGACACCGAGCCGTTTTGACCACACGCACAAAGCATCACACACATCATAATCACGCATAGAATCACAGTAATTAACTTGTTCATTTTTATCACCTCAAAAAAAAATTACCGCTCCATAAGGAACGGTAATAGTATAGGCAAATAATAGGAAAATATTACTTGACTTTAAAAATACATTAAATTTGAAGTGTTCTCTGAGATCAACTCGCCATTTTCGTTAAATTTTGACACGATGATTTTGTCACCTTCAAAACTGATTTCAACGGTACAGCCGTTTGAAAGGTGTTTTTTAACAAACTTAATATCACCATCGCTGTTAACTCTGACACCATCGCCAACAGGCTTATTGTCGCAGAATTTGCCAACGTGAACGCTTTTATCAAAAGAGCTTATGCCAACACCAAAGCCCTCACGTTTATTATCTTTCCAGTTGCCGTAATAGCATAGTGAAGAATCCTTATAATAATAAGCACCCACGCCATTACGCTTGTTATCACTGTAATAACCCTCGTAGGCAGTTCTGCCGCCCTGTGTTGCAGTGCGACCAAATCCACTACGAGCACCATAATCGTTGAGTTCACCGAAGTAAAGGTATTTTGCAGACGCACTCTCGATATATCTATCAGGTTCAGTAAACTCGCCAACCTCAAAACTATCCTGAGCATCAGATATCGTAGTAATCTCAGGCTCTTCTGATGCCACAACCTGCTCAGTTGTTTCTGTTATTATTTCATCAGCAGTCACATCGTCACGTACTTCATCAAGTGGTAAAGCTTCAGTCAATACTGGAACTGACTCAGTATCTTCAACTTCTATTTCACTCACTACGTCAGTTGTGTCAGGGTTATCTGTATCATCAGTTTCAGAGCATAATGTATCATCAGACTTAGAAGTTACATCAACAGTTTGAGTTTCTTCAACCGCTTCAACTGTATCAGTCTCTTCATCAGTTTCACCGATAAACAAATCGCTGACAAGCTCTTCTTCTATATTATCGTAGGAGAATTCCTGTGCCTGTGAAATATCTATAATCTCGGACAAATTACGCTTGACATTAAAATCTTTAGGATTGAGCTTTTGTGCTAAAACAGCATCATCTTCTTCGATAAAGCTCTCAGGTGTTGTATCTGTAAGCTTTAAAGCCATAGCTCTGTCTACGAATTCTTCGAAAACTTCGAGCTGACTTTCGCTCAAAAACTTCACTACACCTTCGTTAGTAGAAGCTATAAGTGTGTACTCATCAAACTCGAGCTCAATTTTATCGAGTATGTAGTCATCATCAATATCAGGCATCGGATACAACACACTAGGCTTGATATTCTCGCGTGATGAAAGCAACAGACAAAGACCATTACCGGCTTTTCTTGGTTCAATAGTGCAGTAAGGCTCTGTAGTTTTAGTCACATTAAAATACTCAACTTTTAATAAAGTCTGGTATTTACTGAAGGTTATAGACTTGTACAGACCATTTTCACCGTAGAAACTAACGCAACTGTGACCATCAGTAAGACTTTTGCAATCAGAAATGATGCTTTTACTATCACTTACGCTCCACTTCAGTGGCTTTTCTTTCTCTATAGAAAACTCGTAAAAAATAGTATCTCCACTACTATTCTGAGTAATCTTACCCTTTTGTTTTTCTTTTGAAAGATAGTAGTCCTTACGGATACTAGTAAGCACATCGGAGTACAAATCACAAGAATCGGTTTTAAGTATTATATTATAAAAATAGTTAACCATATAATTCTTCCTAAACTTTACTATTTAAAGAAAGGCACAACGTAATAACATTGTGCCTTAAATTCAAAAAATATAAATCAGATAGATACTTCCATAGCTGTCTGATAAAGTTCTTTATCAAACTCTCTCTTCATTTCCAGAGCTTCAAGAATATCGTAATCGACTGTTCTGCCATCCTTAAGAGCGATAACACGGTTGCCGATACCTTTTTCTAAAAGTCTTACAGCATCTGCACCCATAGCTGTAGCGATAACTCTATCTCTGAGTGTTGGAGAACCACCACGCTGTACGTGACCTAAGATAGTAGCACGTGTTTCAATACCTGTACGCTTTTCGATATATTTAGCGAGATCTTCTACACCACCTACGCCCTCAGCTACAACAATGATAAAGTGCTTTTTACCTGTTGACTTCTGGTCGTAAATCTTAGAAATAACATCACGCTCAATGTCGCACTCAATCTCAGGAACGAGAATTGAAGTAGCACCACAAGCGATACCGGTCTGCAAAGCGATATCACCGCAACGGCGGCCCATTACCTCTACAACAGAGCATCTGTCATGTGACTGTGCTGTATCACGGATTTTATCAACCATCTCCATAGCTGTATTCATAGCGGTATCAAAACCTACTGTATACTCAGAGCAAGCGATATCATTATCGATAGTGCCAGGAATACCAACACAAGGAATACCAGCTAAAGAAAGCTTTCTGGCACCCTGGAAAGAACCGTCGCCACCGATAACAACAAGGCCATCGATACCAAGCTCACGGCAATTCTGAGCAGCCTTTGCCATACCCTCAGGAGTTTTCATTTCTTCTGAACGAGCAGTATAAAGAATAGTACCACCACGATTGATACAATCAGAAACCGAACGAAGGTCAAGCTTCTTAACATCCTTATTAAGAAGACCATTATATCCACGGTAAACACCGATTACATCCATACCTCTGTACATAGCAGCTCTTACTACTGAACGTACAGCGGCATTCATACCAGGTGCGTCACCGCCACTTGTTAATACTGCGATAGATTTAGCCATAACTTAAATCCCTCCACTAAATTCTCCATAATATTATATACATAAAAAACCAAATAATCAAGTGTTAAAAGCAAATACTGTAAAAACAGACATAAATTATTTCAAAACAACATTATCTCTGCCTAACTGGTAGCATAATTCACCAATCAGAGTGTCATTTAGTCTGACCCATAAAGATGATGGTGCTAGCAATTTTTTCTTATTATCGGTAAGATAAAACACTACCTTAGTATCTCCGCTGAAAAGTTCAAGAAGATTTTTCGCTTTTTTATATTTTTCACAGTCAAGGTTTTCGACTCTTAGATACAAAGTTTTATCTTTGCCCATTTCAGAAGTTGTAGCATTATCAACAGCAGTTACGCTTTGTTGTGATTTTACATTTTCAAGTTTTTGCGCTACATAACTCTTCAAACTATCAGCAGCAGGTAAAGCGGTAACTTTTTCACAGACAATGCGTGGTTCTTCATCCTCTTTAAAATTCAGCGTGCCGATAACTTCAACAACAGAACCGTTATAAAGAGCTGATGAACACTGAGATAGGATTTTCGGGAACACAATAAGTTCCGCGCTACCATATCTGTCTTCAACGGTAACGAACGCCATCATCTGGTTAGATTTTGTTATCTGCGTTTTATTCTTTGTCACAATACAGACAAGCCGAACGGTAGTCCCGTCTTTATATCGAACTGAATTGTCGCCATTTAGAATATCACTGATGCTGTCGGCATTTGTGACTTTAGCAAAATCTTTGTAAGAGTCAATAGGATGACCGGAAAGATACATACCAGCCATCTCTTTTTCCATATACAGAAGCTCCATAAGCTCAAACTCCTGCATTGGCGGAATTTCAATTGACGCATCAGCTTTCACTGAGGACATATCAAAAAACGACATCTGTCCACCGGCATTTTTTCGTCTGTCATAATCAAGGTCATCAAGCACTGTTTTCATAACAGACAGCATTTGCCGGCGATTAGCTCCCAAATCATCAAGAGCACCGCATTTTATAAGGCTCTCCAAGGCACGGGAGTTAAGTCCGTTTCTGTTCATACGTTTACAGAAATCGTAAAACGATGCAAACGGTGCAGATTTACGTTCATTAACAAGTGCTTCAATAAAATTCTTACCCAAATTTCGGATAGCAGTAAGTCCGAAACGAATGTTACCATGTGTTACAGTAAATCCGCTGTCGGATTCATTGACGTGTGGCGGTAAAACCAATATACCGAGTCGCTGACACTCAGAAATATATGTCGCCATTTTATTCTGATTATCAAGAACACTCGACAAAAGTGCCGCCATATACTGTTTTTTATAATGGCACTTAAGATACGCTGTCTGGTAAGCAACGTTGGCATACGCAGCAGCGTGAGATTTATTAAACGCATAGGATGCAAAACTCTCCATTTGCGTAAAAATCGCAAGAGCTGTTTTTTCATCTACTCCCCTACGCAAGCAACCTTCAACCTCAATGTTTCCGTTTTCGTCAACAAGACCATTTATAAAAATATGCTTTTCCTTTTCCATAACATCGTGCTTTTTCTTACTCATTGCACGACGGACAATATCAGCACGTCCTAAGGAATATCCAGCAAGCGTACGGAATATCTGCATTACCTGTTCCTGATACACTATACATCCGTTAGTGACATTAAGGATATCTTCCAAAAGCGGATGATCATAAGAAATCTTTGACGGGTTGTGTCGGTTGTTAATATAAGTAGGAATCGAATCCATAGGACCCGGTCGATAAAGCGAAATTACCGCAATCAGGTCTTCAATAGACGTAGGTTTTAACTGTGTGAGTACGTTTTTCATACCCTGACTTTCAAACTGGAACACACCATCGGAGTTTCCGCTACTCATCATAGTAAACACAGCTTTGTCATTTTCAGGAATATTGTCTATATTAAACTGTGGCTCAAACTCATGAATCATTTCACAAGCATCGTGAATGACCGTGAGATTTCGAAGTCCTAAAAAATCCATTTTTAAGAGTCCAAGCTCTTCAAGCGTTGTCATTGTAAACTGAGTTACAATTGCATCATCAGACTTGGAAAGTGGAACGTAGTTTGACACAGGTTTATCGGTGATAACTACACCTGCAGCATGAATCGTTATATGTCGTGGCATACCCTCGATACTTTTAGCAACATCAATCAGATTATGCACAGCAGGGTCAGTATCGTAAACCTTTTTGAGCTCTTTACTGATGCTAAGAGCTTTTTCAATTGTCATATTTATATCTGTAGGAATAAGCTTAGCTACAGAATCCACTGAAGCATATGGCATAGCAAGTGCTCGTCCTACATCTCGTACAGAACCACGTGCCGCCATAGTACCAAAGGCTACAATCTGAGCTACATGGTCAGCACCGTGCTTACGGATAACGTAATCGATAACCTCTCCTCTGCGTTCTTTGCAGAAGTCGATATCAAAGTCAGGCATACTGACACGCTCAGTATTTAAAAATCGTTCGAAAATAAGATTATATTTTATAGGGTCGATACCTGTGATGCCGATACAATAGGCACAAAGCGAACCGGCACCCGAGCCTCTGCCAGGTCCTACAGGTATATCCTGACTTTTAGCAAAGTTAACAAAATCGGCTACTATCAGAAAGTAGTCAACAAAGCCCATAGATTTTATGGTAGAAAGCTCGTAATTAAGACGAGCTACCAAAGACTTGTCAGGATTATCCCCGTAATGCTTATAAAGTCCGTCATAGCATAAACGCTTGAAATACTCAAAGTGGTCCTCGTTGTTTGGTACTTTATAGTCAGGGAGCTTTCTGACGCCAAACTCAATTTCGACATTACATCTGTCAGCAATAAGCTGGGTATTATCAAAAGCCTGAGGAATATCTTTAAAAAGTGAACGCATCTGCTCTTCACTCTTGAGATAAAACTCCTCAGTCTTAAACTCCATTTTATCATCGTCGTTTATTGTGTGGTTAGTCTGGATGCACAAGAGAATCTGGTGCATATTGGAGTCATCTTGCTCGATATAGTGACAATCGTTTGTTACAACAAGCCCTGCTCCTATCTCCTGCGCAATTTTAACAAGCAGAGGGTTAGTACGTTTCTGCTCTTCTATACCGTGGTCCTGAAGCTCGATAAAATAATTGTTTTTACCAAAAATCTGCTGATAACGTTTAGCAATTTCCAAAGCTTTGTTATAGTCATCAGATAGCAACGCTTTAGGCACTTCACCTGCTAAACAAGCAGACAGACATATAAGACCCTCATGGTACTGCTCAAGTAGTTCGAGGTCTACTCGTGGCTTATTATAAAAGCCGTCAACAAAGCCTTTGGATACAAGTTTAATGAGGTTTTCGTAACCCTTGTTATTCTCACACAAAAGCACAAGGTGGTAGTACTCTTTATCAAAATCGAATGATTTATCAAAACGTGAACGAGGCGCAACATAAACCTCGCATCCGATAACAGGTTTAATTCCCTGCTTTTTACACGCTCTATAAAAGTCAATAACGCCGTACATTACACCGTGGTCAGTGATAGCAAGCGAGGTCTGACCAAGCTTTTTTGCAGCACTAACAAGCCTGTCTATACGACAGGCTCCGTCAAGCAAGCTATATTCACTATGCACGTGAAGGTGTGTAAACGCCATTACTGTTCCTTTCTCAGTTTTCTACAACAGCACTTAGTGTACCGTCGCTGACTTTAATATTGATTTTATCACCGACATTGACATCGCTGACTGATGATACAGTTTTGTTGTCTGTATCAGTAATATATGAATAACCTCGCATCAAAACAGCCACAGGATTAAGAGCTGAAAGTTTAGAAGCGGTTTCAGTAAGATTTTTAGTATTATTTTCAATAAGCTGTTTTGAAACGCTGAGCATTCTGTCAGATAGATTTTTCATATCTTTTTCGCCTATTTCAATAATATTAAGCGGTGAATATGCAGACAAAAGACGTGACGAGTTATCAAGTGAACTTTCAAAGCTCAGCAGTTTTTTATCAATCAAGGCTGATAAATATTGTCGTTGAGCCATAAGTTCAGCAGTAAGTTCATCCTTATCAGGTACAGCAAGTTCAGCAGCTGCTGACGGAGTCGGAGCTCGCAAATCGGACACAAAATCGCAGATTGTAAAATCAGTTTCGTGTCCTACAGCAGATATAACAGGTGTTTCGCAGTCATATATAGCACGAGCTAGGTTCTCGTCATTAAAAGCCCACAAATCTTCCTGTGAGCCACCACCCCTGCCGATAATTACAACATCAGCGATTTTTGTTTCTGAAAATCGCTTAATTGCCTGAGTCAGCTGAGATGCGGCGTTTTCTCCCTGAACCAGCACAGGACACATAACTATGTCAGCTGAGGGATAACGTCGTGACAAAATATTCAGAATATCTCTGACAGCCGCACCTGTAGGTGAAGTTATAACACCGATAGTTTCAGGAAATGTAGGTATCGGCTTTTTGTGAGCTTTATCAAACAAGCCTTCTTTAGAGAGCTTTTCTTTCAGCTGTTCGAACTGGAGCGATAAAGCACCAACTCCATCTGGCTGCATATCTTCAACATAAAGCTGGTACTGACCTGACGGTTCATATACAGATACTCTGGCTCTAAGTATAACTTTCATACCGTTTTCGGGTTTGAATTTCAGATTTTTTGCCGCATAAGAGAACATCACAGCCTTGACTACACTTTTCTCGTCTTTTAAAGAAAAGTAAATGTGGCCACTGCTGTAATGGTCGGTAAGATTAGAAATCTCGCCCTCTAAAAATACGAATCTCAGATTCTGGTCATTATCTATGAGAGATTTCAGGTAAAAATTAAGTTGTGATACGGTTACTATTTTAGGTGTATTCATCATTACTCACTTTTAGAATCAAGAATAGATGTGAGAACAGCAATACCGCAAGCATTATCGGTAGAATACTGAGGCTCACAAAAAGTGCAGGATAGCTTGCTTGTCAGGTTATTTCTGATGATAGAATTCGACATAACGCCACCTGCGAATACAACAGGCATATCACCATAAATTTCAAGTATATTTACAGTCATCTTATATAATGACTCTTCGATATATTTCAAACACAAAGCCGAAACATAAGTATTATCTTCACCATTATCTATAGCTTTTTTGCAGATATTTTCAACACCACTGAGGCAACAATCAGTTGATTTAACAGTAGGTTTAGCTTTGACCACTCTATCACATCTCAGTGCAAGCTGTTCAAGTTCTTTGCCACAAGGAAAAGAGCAGGAAAGCATAAGTCCGACTCTGTCAACTAATTGTCCCGCATTTAAATCAAGTGTTTTGCCCACAAGCTTAACAGGTAAGACATCATCGGCTATCTCATCATTTACCAAAAGTGCATCAGTAGTACCGCCGCTTACATGAAAAGCAAGGAAGCGTTTGTTAAGTAAATCAAGCTGTTTGGTCGAATACAAAGCAGCGGCGATATGTCCCTGCTGATGAGAAAGCTCATAAAGAGGTATGTGCAAAGTAGCACTAAGAATTCTAGCTACACCACTGCCAACAGTAAAGCACGGCATATATGAACCTTGCATCTTACGAGGAGTAAAAGACGCACCTATCGCCTTGATATCAGCTACATCACAATCGCACTCGCTAAACAGTTCTTCAATTAAAAGCGGTAACTGCTGGGTATGATGAAAAACCGCATCAGACTGACGCAAACCAAGCTCGCCTTTTGATACAGGCAGTAACTTTCGCTTTTGAACGACCGTGTCTGTAACATCATCGTACAGACAAACTGAGGTTGTATAGTTGCTGGTATCAATTCCTAAAAACTTACTCATCGATAGTTTTAGCAACAGCTCCGAGCACGCCGTTTACAAAAGAGCTGTCATCCGGTACAGAATATTTCTTAGCAAGCTCAACAGCTTCGTTGATAGAAACAGAAACAGGAACGTCCTCAACATAAAGCATCTCAAAAATAGCAAGGCGCATAACAGCGAGCGACACTCTGGAAATACGGTTTAACTTCCAACCTTTTTTGAGATTAGCAGAAATAAGCTCATCAATCTTTTCGGCATTTACCAAGATGCCCTTAGCACACATAATCGCATAATCGCTCATATGTACATCGCTACCGTCAACTGAGTTGTCAGCAAGCTCATCGATATCAGTATCATCTGAGAAAAGTGTTTCAAAACAAAGGATAAAAGCCTGCTCACGCTTTTTATATCTTGAAATAGCGTTAGCCTCAAAACTTTCATTTTCAACTACATTTTCAATATCACACATAATAGTACCTCGTATGTATAGTTTTACGCATACAGTATAACACATACAGTGATTTTTGTAAATAAAAAAGACGACACAATGTGCCGTCTTTAAATAGATTTAAGTTATACTTTCAGATTATGATTTCATATTCTCTACTGCGATGATAACACTTGTGTTTTCATCAAAGCTACCAGCGTCAACTTTATATGTTTCGTATGCCTTGACATCAGGAATCATAACAGAATATGTAATACCGCCAAGGTAAGTGTTACCTTCTGTACAGTTCTTGTATCTGATGTATACATCACCGAGGTCGTCTGAAGTGAGATTAGTAACAACAAACTGGCCATCGACAAAGTCGATACCTACAACACCATCTAAAACTGGAAGTTCTTTAGCCATAACTGCCATTGAATCAGTGCACTCAAATTTCTTTACGTCAGAGTATGTAATAGCCTCACTGCTGGAAAAGACCAGAGCTGACTGGCGTGGTGGGATATTAGTAGGATTAAATGTACAACTCTTCTCTTCGTCATACTCGATTGTTAAAGATGAGTATGATACAACTTTCTCAGAAGTGTTCTCAACAACAATTGCAAGTATATCCGTGACCTCTTCCTCTGTGCCAAGTTCATTGTAAATACCGCTGTACTTACCGATTGATGTTACAACAAGGTCTGTATCAGGGATAGCGTAAGGAAGCTTTGCAAACTTCTGCTCAGTGTCTTCTACGTAACCTGTAATAACGCTGACATCAGCATCGCCCTCTACTGGAGCTTTTTCATTAACTATAATTTCTGTATTATACTCGTACTCTTTATCAACGCCCATTTTGCAACCTGTAAAAATAAGGCTAAAGCAAACAAGCACCAACATAAGGACCGTGAATATACTAACTCTTACTTTATTGCTTTTCATATTATAAACTCCTTTTTAATAATCTAATTTCAAATCGCCAGGCTTAATGATGTTGAGTTTTCTCATACCCTCGCTAATAACCAGAGTAATCAAAGCCGGAGCGACAATGTGCATAATAAGGATTTCGATGATGGTTACTACCGGAGAAAAACCATCTGTCACCATTGTTGAATATGTTACGAGCTGACCAACCAGTCCGGATGTACCCATACCGGCACCCGAAGCATCACAAGTCATTTTTAGCACACAGGTTGAAACAGGTCCTAAAACAGCACTTGTTACAATCGGCGGTAACCATACAATCGGTTTTCTGACAATATTCGGCATCTGTATCATCGAGGTACCTACACCCTGTGCAATAAGACCCGAAAACTTATTCTCTCTGTAGCTCATAACAGCAAAACCAACCATTTGAGCACTACATCCAACGACAGCTGCTCCTCCTGCTATACCTGAAAGTCCTATAATTACCGCAATCGCAGCAGAGCTTATCGGTAAAGTCAGGAATATACCCATCAATACAGATATCAACACGCCCATAATAAAAGGTTGTTGTTCAGTAGCAAACATAATAAGTTCGCCTAAAATAGTAGTAACACGTGAAATATACGGACCACATAACAACGCAAATACTGTACCGACACCAATTGTAACAATCGGTGTAAGTAAGATATCAAGCTTTGTTTTACCTGAAACAAGGTTACCAATCTCTATAGCAATAAATACTGCAAGAAAAGCACAAAGAGGGTCGCCCACACCCTGTGCTACAATAGCACCGTTCTGGATAAATCGACCGGCTGCAATACTGGCTGAAAAGGCACCGATAAATCCAACAACACCTGCAGACACTACAACAAGTGGGCTGTACTTATATTTTGATGCAACGCTCACACCAATACCCGCACCCATCAAAGCTTTCGCAATGCTTGCGATAGTCGTTACGTAAACACCTACAACACCGGGTATATAATTACCAATCTGACCAAGAATAGTACCGACAATCAATGTTGCGAACAGCCCTAACGCCATCCCTGAAAGTCCGTCGATAAAAATATGGTCAAAAACTTTTTTTATTGTTTTCAATTTCAGCCCCCTAATCTTAAGAACTTTCCTAAGATAATAACACTTTTTTACAAAATATACAAGAGTATTATTCTGATATTGAATTAAAATATAAAAATTTTAGAAATTTAGCGCATTAAAGCAAAATAAGGTTGAATTTTCTTCAAAAAATGCTAAAATATATAATAATTGCGACCAAGCAAATTTCTTTTACTAAAGGAGCAATATATGATTACTAAGTACTACTCAAACAAAGACGAAATCTATTACACCTATGACAAAGATGATCTGGGATTCGTCTACTCTAAAGAGTCAACCACATTTAAAGTGTGGGCCCCTGCTGCCAGCCAGGTACTGCTTAAGCTCTACTCGACCGGTTCTTATCAGGAGGACGGAGCAACGGTACTTGCTATTAAACAAATGCATAAAGAAGAATCAAACGGTGTATGGAGCAAAACTGTTGAAGGTGACCTCCACGGCGTTTATTACACATATCTTGTCCAGAACGGTAACAAAAGTTCTGAAACTCAGGATGTTTACTCTAAAGCAACAGGTGTTAACTCTGCACGCTCAATGGTAGTAGACCTTGAGAGAACTAACCCGGAGGGTTGGGAAAACGATAAGCACGTTTTAGTTGACGAACAGACTAAGGCTATAATCTGGGAAATTCACGTCAGAGACTTTTCATCCTCTAATACAAGCGGCGTAAGCAAAGCACATCGTGGCACTTACCTTGCTTTCACAGAAACTGACACAAAAGTTCCTTACACCAACTCCCCTACATGTCTGAGCTACTTAAAAGAGCTTGGCATCACTCACGTTCAGCTAAACCCTGTATTTGACTTTGGTTCTGTAAACGAAGCAACGGGTGTTGAATACAACTGGGGTTATGACCCTGTCAATTATAACGTTCCTGAAGGTTCTTACTCTACTGACCCATACCACGGCGAAGTCAGGATCAAAGAATTTAAGCAGATGGTCAAAGCTTTACACGACAATGGCATCGGCGTTGTTATGGACGTTGTATACAACCATATGTACTCAGGTGATGACTCCTGCTTTGAAAAAACTGTTCCGAACTACTACTTCAGAAAACAGGGCAGCAGATATCTCAACAGCTCAGGCTGTGGTAATGTTACCGCCAGCGAGAAGATAATGTTCAGAAAGTTTATGATCGACTCTGTTAAATACTGGGCCACTGAATATCACATTGACGGCTTCAGATTTGACCTTATGGCTTGTCACGACTACGAAACTATGAACCTCATA
>JAFUKO010000074.1 GCA_017473555.1 Ruminococcus sp.
AGCAGCGATATCAAGAGCCTGTGCTGCACTCATAATTCCAAGCTGAGCACCATCGGCACCTATGATACGTAATTCTTTGTCGCGAATTTCCTCATTGATCTGAAGTTCCTTTGTGCTAATGTTAAAGCACCTCCAAAGTTATTATACAAATAATAAATGCGAACAGAAACACTTCTGTCCGCATGGCAATACAATTCAGGCACAACTATGTTGTGAGAAGTATTGACCCGTGCAGACGACACCCCACAGGTGAAAGCATTTCTGCTTTGCTTTATTGTTCTAGTGTATTATATATTCTTTTATTTTGTTTGTCAAGAATTATTTTCAATATTTTTTGTATTATTATATATAAAATTAATCATAGGAGTTTTAGCTTTGCAAATATATCAGAATTATTTCGACCCTCAAGAATACTTTAAATACAATTACAAAAAAAGTTTGAGAAAAGACTCAAACAAAATCGGATGGATTTTAATATTATTCTACGTTGTTATGACCGCAGTGTCAATGGTTACAATGTTTATACCGCTACTTGGCAGTCTTTTTAATATTCAAAGTAGCCCTTCAACGGATGAGATGGGATTTTTAGAAGATACGACTTTTCTGATGCTGATGAGCGGTCTTGTATCGATAATAACATTCTTTGGCGTTTCTATTATATATTGTATGATATCAAAAGCGAATTTAGGAAGAATATTCCCACTTGACAAGATTGGTGCAAAACTGACCTATCATTTGTGTGCTGTCGGTATAGCTGTTTGTATGATAGCAAACTACGTATCAAATATTCTTCTCTATCTATTCGATAAAGCCGGTATCAAGGCGATTGCTGATTCTGAATACAATTGTGACAGCGTGCTTGATATTATTCTATTTTATGTAACTGTAGCCGTGTTACCTGCTTTGGTTGAGGAATTTGCATTTCGTGGTGTTGTTTTAGGCTTGTTAAGAAAATATTCTGATGGACTGGCCGTTCTTGTTTCCGGTGTTATGTTCGGCATTATGCACGGAAACTTTGCTCAGATTCCGTTTGCTTTAGTAGTAGGTCTGGTACTTGGCTTCATTGCTGTAAAAACCAATTCCCTCTTACCTGGCATTATCATTCACTTTTTAAATAATGGTTTAAGTGTAACACTTACTCTGCTCGTAACAAACACTGAGTTATCAGATAATTCCGTTAACCTTATCAACTCAATCATTCTTATATTTATTGGTGCATTAGGCTTATTGAGCTTTTCGTATCTTAACAAAAAGCACAGCGGTTTCTTCAAGCTGCAGGACGCTGACAAAGTTATCGTATTTAAAGAAAAAGCTAAAATCGTTTTCTCAAGTCCGATGATAATAACATTTATAGTCATTTCACTTGTTGAAGCAGTAATGATGGTAATTCTCGCTGAGGTTTCATTATGAACACAGAGTTTATGAAAGAAGCCTTAAAGCTTGCACAAATATCATATAATGAAGGCGAAGTTCCTGTAGGTGCCGTAATAGTAAAAGAAAATGAAATTATAGCAACAGGTAGGAACAGACGAGAACAATCCAAAAACGCACTCTCTCACGCTGAGATAGAGGCTATAAATAACGCGTGCAACAAACTGGGTGGCTGGCGTCTTTGGGAATGTGATATTTATGTAACACTTGAGCCTTGCCCCATGTGCAGTGGTGATATAGTGAACGCAAGAATACCTAACGTATATTTTGGTGCATATGATAAAAACTTCGGTTGCTGTGGCTCAACACTCAATATTCTGGAACTCCAGAATTCATTCAGACCACATTTTGAGGGTGGTATTTTAGAAGATGAATGCAGTAATCTTATAACTGATTTCTTCAAAAAATTAAGACAGAAAAAATAATGAAAGCTCTTACCCCATAAAGGTAAGAGCTTATTTTTATAAGTTATTTGTTATTTTAAGCACTTCCTGTGCCGCTAACATAATACCGATTTTTCCGCTGTTGAAGTTAAGTCCACCTTGCATCCAGACAGCGTATGGATCTCTTAATGGTGCATCAGCAGAGAGCTCGATAGAAGAACCTAAGGTAAACGCACCTGCCGCCATAATAACCTGTGAGTCATAACCCGGCATATCTGACGGGTATGGTGTAACGAAGCTATCAACAGGTGAGCCTTTCTGTATACCTTTACAAAAAGCAATAAGATTGTCGCTATTATGTAATTTTACAAGCTCAATGATATCTCCCCTATCTTCATTATATCTCGGAGATACTTCATAACCCAACAACTCAAACAATGCAGCTGTAAACACAGCAGTTTTCAGTGCCTCGCCTGTAACCTGAGGTGCATGAAAAGCACCCATAAACATCTCTCTTAATACCGATAAAGTACAGCCAATCTCCTTACCGGTACCCGGTGTTGTGAGTCTGTATGAACACATCTCAACCAAATCTGCTCTACCTGCAATATATCCACCTGTAGGAGCAATACCACCACCAGGGTTCTTAATAAGTGAACCTGCCATAATATCAACGCCATTCGACAACGGTTCTTCACACTCAACAAACTCACCATAGCAGTTATCGAGCATAATAATTGATTTATGTGACACTTCTCTTACTACATCGCAAATAGCCTTTATGTCCTTACAAAGCAATGAATCTCGCACACTATATCCACGTGAACGCTGGATATAAATCATCTTAGGTTGTTTTTTAGCAGCTTCTCTGATTGCGTCAAGATCAACTGTGCCATCTTCTTTCAACGCTACTTCACTGTATTTGACACCGAAATCCTTGAGTGAGCCGCTGTAATCTGAGTTAATACCGATAGTACCCTGAATTGTATCGTACGGAGTACCTGTAACACAAATCATCTCATCGCCTGGTCTTAACATACCAAACAAAGCAACCGCAAGTGTATGTGTGCCACTTACAAAATTGTGTCTAACCAGAGCATCTTCAGCATCAAAAACATAAGCATATACCTTGTCAAGAATATCTCTGCCTCTGTCATCGTAGCCATAACCGGTAGAACCTGCAAAATGGCTTTCCGATACACCAGCATTCTGAAACGCTTTTAACATTTTCTGCTGATTGTATTCCTGAATCTTGTCTATTTTTTCGAAACTTTCCTTACACATTAAAAGTGCTTTTTCAGAAAGCTGTAATATATTTTCATCAAATCCAAATAAGTTATTCAAATTTTATCCTCCATATGTATACTTAATCCATCGCCCATTAACTATGAAGCCCAAACTCTCGTAGAATCTAGTATTACGCTCAACAGTTGTGTAAATATATACATTACCTCGATTTTTACAATTCTCAGCCAAAGATTTGACAATACAGCCTGCATAACCGTGTTTTCGGTGCTCAGGATGGGTAGCTACAGCTCCAAGAATTGTAGAAAACTCAGTATACGAAACCGTCATTGCACAACTGACAAGAGTATCATCGCTCATAATACCATAGATATCACATAAACATCTTTGCTGACGTCTTGAAACATCAGATAAAAAGGTCATATACTGTGGTACAAAAAAATCATCACTCTCACAAGTGAGTAAAAGTTCGTGGTAAACTTTCAACCGGGGTGTCACAATGTCATACGGCTTAATTTGATAATCATTACCTTTATATAAAAGCACATCTCCTGCTGATTTTACAGATGTAGAAAGTTTAATACTATCACAATATCTTTCATCAAATGTGACACTAAGCTTATCCTGAAACTCCAGAAAAGCTGACACTTCTTGAAAATCACTTTCATCAGATAGCGACACAACAAAATCGCCATCTAGTCTGCAAAATGCCGTAGTAACACACATATTATCATCAATCTGAATCCAGAAATCAACAAAGTTCAAATCATATCCATAGCACAAAAAATGTGAATATATTCTTGTGCCAAAAGAATCACGTTTGCAAAATTCTTTGAACTCTTCAAAAGCCGTAAAATCGCTATCAATAATCTTTATCATTTAAGTTCATTAACCAACTGTTTGAAGTGGTTACCTCTTTGCTCAAAATCCTTGTACATATCAAAACTAGCACTGGCAGGTGACATAGAAACAATATCACCGCTAAGAGCTAATTCACGTGATTTTTCGACAGCTTCATCCATAGACGAAACTCTGACAATATTGATTTTGCAACCATCGAAATCACTGCTATTTCTTACAGCAGCCTCTATTTTATCAGCAGTAGCTCCGAGTAAAATGAGATGCTTAACCTTTTTGCAAATGATATTACCAAGCTCTGTATAATCAAGATTCTTATCATATCCACCACAGATAAGCAGAATTTTCTCATCATAAAGCGAAAGTGTTCCACAAGCTGTACGTGTAGGACTGCTTGCGATAGAATCGTTGTAATACTTTACACCATCAAGTTCTCGAACAAACTCAGCTCTGTGGGCAACTCCGCAGAAAGTTTTTGCAACTTCTACAATATCTTCAATATCAACTAAACCCCATACAGCAGAAATTGCTGTCATAAAGTTTTCAACATTATGCATACCAGGGATTCTTATATCCTTAATAGACATAACAGTTGTTTTATTACCAAACTCGTTGTAAACAATGTTTTCACCATCCAGATAACAACCGTTATACACTTCACATTTACGGCTGAAGTGTCTTAGCTCTCCCCTTACATCTTCTGAAAAGCTGTTTGATAAAGCGTTATCGAGATTTAGAACAGCCTTAGAAAAGGCGTTCTGATGCATAATAACATTCTTTTTAGAATCAACATACTCCTGCATATCCTTATGTATATCAAGGTGATTAGGCTCAATATTTGTAACGATAGCAATATCAGGACTTTTTCTCATAGAGATAAGCTGAAAACTTGAGAGTTCAACAACAGCGATATCAGTAGGCTCGATGTTTTCAATCTCAGGTAACAAAGGCTTGCCTATATTACCGCCAAGATGTACTTTCTTTCCTGCCTTTTTCAATATTTCAGAAATAATAGTAGTTGTAGTTGTTTTTCCATCAGAACCTGTGACTGCAATAATCTTGCAAGGACAAAGGTCAAAAAAGAGTTCCATCTCAGATGTTACAACAACACCGTTTTTACGCATATCAACAAGCTTATCAAGATAAAACTTCATGCCTGGAGTACGTAAAACGATATCAGCATTTGCATCATTAAGATAATTCTCGCCTAACGAAAGCTTAGCACCACTTTCTTCAGCAAGAGCAGCATACTCACCCAGCTCTTCGTATGAACGTCTGTCACAAGCAGTAACATTCGCACCATAAGAGCTAAACAACGAAATTAGTGGCAGGTTGCTTCTGCCGATACCTATAAGAGCAATATTTTTACCTTTCAACGAGGTCAAAAAATCATAAATTCTGCTATCCATAATTTACCCCCAAAGTTACATATATAAGCTAATTATACGCTTTTTTCAGAAAATATCAACCGCCTTTGATATTCTCTTTTATATTCGTGAAAAACACTGGCTTCAAAACACCTGATTCAATGAGTATTTTATATAAAACAGTAATAAATGTAATATAAAAAAATAGCCAGATATTTGAACTTACTATAGAAAAATACAAAGCAGATAAAATAACAAGCGGATGTATTTTTATAGTATCAGATACAATTTTCGGCTCAATAATCTGACGTATAACAACAACAATCGCCCAGCATATAGCAAGTGTTATACACGCAAGATACTCGCCTGAAATAAACTTTGCTACAGCGATAGGAAGATACACCGCACCCGGTCCAAGTATAGGCAATAAATCAGATACAGCCGCCAAAAACGCAAATACAATAACATAATCCAAATCTATCAACGTGAATATGAAAATAGACTCGATAAAAGTCAGCGTATATAAAAACAGATATGACCTGATATATTTTTTAAAGATACTCTTTGAGTTTAGAACAAACACTTCAAAAAGCTTTGAATTACCTTCTGAAAGTTTTGATGAAATAAGCTTTTTTATATCCGACAACCTATTTATAATACAGACAGTAGATACAAACGAAATGATTATCAACGTTATAGAGATAGGTATAATTCTAACAATGCTGAATGCTGTGTCCGATAGCTTACTGACCATATCTGTACTAAAATTCATATCACTTATAAGGTCAGGAAATCTTATACCTTTTATATACCTGTTGAAAAACTCTATATTATTATGGTATAAATTAAGTGACTGCGAAATCAATAAATAACCAACAAACAACAGTATAGCTATAACAATAGAAAAGATAAATAAAGTTATCACAGTAGCGGAAAACGAAGATTTAAACAGCAATCTTTTTTTCATAAACTTATACACAGGATACATCATAAACGAAACAGTTAAGCCAATAATAAAAGGTAAAAAATATAAAAAGAAGTATTTAACTATAAAAAAAGCTACTGTAAATATTATGAAAAAATAAATCTGTGGCTTATATCTGAAAAATAACGCCTTCACTGTATCACCTCATACTAATTAAAGTATGACAAATACAGGTAAAAAAATTCAGACGGTAGATTACAAAAATAAATCTACCGCCTGAAAAACAGAAACCAAAATGCTGGTAATACTCTATTTAATTACTGCTGTGCTCTTCCGAGTAAGAAATCAACAGAAACTTCTAAGATATCCGCAAGAGCAATAAGCTCAACATCTGTTACGTATCTGATCTGACCCTCAAGCTTTGATAAACCTGAAGCGTTCATATCAACACCATTTACCTGTAATTGTGCAAGCAGTTCTTTCTGCTTCATACCTTTTTTCTTGCGTGCAGCTTCTACTCTTGCACCAACGACGTTTCTATCGCCGAGTTCTTGTTTATGTAATCTCATTCTGACTCTCCCTACTCTATGATAATAACTAAGTTAATTTCTTTTAGATAATTCTATATAGAAATTCTTTAAACGCAAAAATCTAACGTAAGGCTAGTATAATACATTATTAGAAAAAAAACAAGTCTTTTTTGTAAGAAAATTTAAAAAAATGAAATATTTTTGCAAAATCAGTTACAAAATTTTAATTTTTAAAAAGAAAAAAACGTGTTTTTTGCAACTATTTTGTGGTATAATGGTACTCGACAGACAACATCTTGTATTTACATACGGAGGTATAGTAATGACTGAAAACATTAAAAGAAATTTGACTTTGCTCACAGATTTTTATGAAATCACCATGGCTGGCGGATATTTTGAAAATGATTTCAAAGATAAAACTGCCTACTTTGATATGTTCTACAGAAAAAATCCCGACAAAGGCGGCTTTGCGATTGTAGCAGGTGTAGAGCAAATGGTTGAATATCTTCAGAATCTTAAATTTACTGACGAAGATATCGAATACTTAAGAAGTAAAAATATGTTTTCAGAAGAATTTCTCCAGTATATGAGAAACTTTAAATTCTCTTGTGATGTATGGGCAATCCCAGAAGGCACTCCTGTTTTCCCTGGTGAACCTATTGTTATGGTAAAGGGTCCAGTTATTCAGGCTCAATTTATTGAAACAATGATACTTTTATGTATCAACCACCAGAGCCTTATAGCCACTAAAGCGAGCAGAATAGTAAGAGCTGCTGAAGGTAGAGCTGTAATGGAGTTTGGCTCACGTAGAGCTCAGGGATTTGACGGAGCAATACTCGGAGCAAGAGCCGCCTATATCGGAGGTTGTGTCGGTACTGCGTGTACTATAGCTGACAGAGACTATAAAATCCCTGCCCTTGGTACAATGGCTCACAGCTGGGTTCAGATGTTTGATACAGAGATCGAAGCTTTCAGGACCTACGCAAAAAGATATCCAGACTCATGTACACTACTTGTTGATACTTATAATGTACTTAAATCAGGTGTACCAAACGCTATCAAAGTATTTAACGAAGAACTTGTTCCAAACGGATACAGACCTGTAGGCATCAGAATCGACAGCGGTGACATCACTTACCTTTCAAAAAAAGCAAGAAAAATGCTCGATGACGCAGGATTCCCTGATTGTAAAATCTGCGCATCAAACTCTCTGGATGAATATATTATCAGAGATATGCTGTTACAGGGCGCTAAGGTTGATACATTTGGTGTCGGTGAAAGACTTATCACTTCTTCATCTCAGCCAGTTTTTGGTGGTGTATACAAACTTGTTGCTGTTGAAGACGAAAACGGTAATATTATTCCGAAAATCAAGATTAGCGAAAATGTTGAGAAAATCACAACACCATGCTTTAAAAATGTATGGCGACTTTACGATAAGGATACAAACAAGGCTATCGCCGATGTTATTACTCTTCATGATGAAAAAATCAATGATAACGAGCCATATGAGATTTTTGATCCTGAACACACCTGGAAACGCAAGACTGTTGAAAACTTTATCGCTATACCTATTATGAAAAAGTATTTCGAAAACGGCGAGCTTATACAAGAAATGCCAACACTGGAACATATCAAGCATTACTGTAAGGCACACCTTGATACGCTGTGGGATGAAGTAAAGCGTTTTGAGAATCCACATACTTACTACGTAGACCTTTCACAGAATCTTTGGGATGTAAAGAACGACTTACTCAAAAAGGCAAACAAATAAAAAACACCCTTTCGGGTGTTTTGGTGCGACTAAATCTATAAGCCGGGTTTTGTATTTGGCAGTCATCTATCTTGGCTGTGCGTTACCGCATCAGCTCAGCGCCACCTCCAAAAGACTTGCCGAGCAGGCAAATGATGTCTTACCACGGTGTTGCTCCGAATAGGGTTTACATGGCAGTTGGGTCTCCCCAACCCCGGTGAGCTCTTACCTCGCCTTTCCATCCTTACCACATAAGTGGCGGTATATTTCTGTTGCACTATCCCTAGGGTCGCCCCCGGCGGCCGTTAGCCGTTATTCTTGCTCTATGGAGCCCGGACTTTCCTCGGACAGGTGTTTTCACACTCTACCCGCAACTGCCTGACTTACTCGCACATACATTATATAATATAAAAATTAAAAGTCAAATATTTTTTAGAGGGAAAAATTATGGATATTAAAGAAAAATCGCTTAGAAAACATTATGAGTGGAACGGTAAGATTGAAGTAAAATCAAACGTTCCGATTAACACAAGAGAAGATTTATCGCTGGCTTACACACCTGGTGTTGCTCAGCCTTGTCTTGAGATTCAAAAGGATATCAACAAATCCTACGAACTTACACGACGCAACAACTTAGTTGCAGTTGTCACAGATGGAACCGCTGTGCTTGGTTTAGGTGATATCGGACCAGAGGCAGGTATGCCGGTTATGGAAGGCAAGTGTGCTTTATTCAAAGAATTCGCTGACGTAGACGCCTTCCCTATTTGTATCAAAAGCAAGGATGTAGATGAAATCGTAAACACCGTTTATATGATTAGCGGTAGTTTTGGTGGCATTAATCTTGAAGATATTTCAGCACCCAGATGTTTTGAAATTGAAAGAAAGCTCAAAGAAAAATGTGATATTCCAGTATTCCATGATGACCAGCATGGTACTGCTATTGTCGTAGGTGCAGCACTATTAAACGCCCTAAAGCTTGCTGACAAAAAAATCTCAGAAATTCAACTTGTAATAAACGGAGCCGGTTCAGCAGGAATCGCAATTGGTAATCATCTTCTCAATCTCGGCGTCAAAAACCTGATAATGGTTGATAAAAACGGCATAATTGCTGATAACGACGACTTTAATACAGCTCAACGTGAGATGGCAAAAATCACAAATCCAAACGGTATTATCGGTAATTTAAGTAATGCTATGGAGCATGCCGATGTGTTCGTTGGTGTTTCTGCACCTGATATTGTTTCAAAAGAAATGATTGAATCAATGAATAATAAACCGATTATTTTTGCTATGGCAAATCCTAACCCTGAGATTATGCCAGACAAAGCTAAAGAATTCGGTGCATATATCGTAGGTACAGGAAGATCAGACTTCCCTAATCAGATCAATAATGTGCTGGCATTCCCGGGCATCTTCAGAGGAGCACTCGATTGCAGAGCCAGTGAAATCAACGAAGAAATGAAAGTTGCTGCTACTCACGCAATAGCACAGCTTGTTAATGACAATGAGTTATCTATAGATTTTATACTTCCTGATCCACTTGATAAACGCATTGGACAAGGAGTAGCAAAAGCCGTTATTAAAGCAGCTCAAAAAACTAACGTAGCTAGAATATGATATAAAAAAAGCACTTCAGATTGAAGTGCTTTTTTCTTAATCTTCGTCTTTTTCTCTTTCTTTAGGAATAAGGTCATAAACCTCAGCAACCTTATCACGCTGCCAGAGCATAGGAGTTACGCGCATAGAGTAACCATAACCGTTATCACAAGCCCAATCAAAAGGCTTAGCCTGCGGTAAACCATAAATAGCAAGCAAAGTCATAATAATACCGCCGTGTGTAACGATTACACAGTCAGTTGTACCTGTTTTAATAAGTCCGTTCACGATATTCTCAAACATCAGACAAATTCTTCGTGTAAAATCGTTATTACTTTCACCACGTGGTGGTTTGATTTCATTATCGCCTGCTAACCACTTGGAAAAATCAGGGTCACCAGACAACTGCTCAGCAGTTTTACCCTCCCATTCACCAAAATTACATTCAATAAGCTGATCAATAACAATTGGTTCGAGATGACTGTAAATTACTTTACAGGTTTCTTTGCATCTTTTAAGCGGACTTGTAAACAACACCTGAGCATAAGGATAATCCATATTATGGTCAAGCAGTTTGAGTTGACGCTTACCTTCATCAGATAACGGAACATCTGTTGTACCGATGTAAGCTCCTGATAAAGTATCCTCTATTGCACCGTGTCTGATAAAATGAATTCTATATGATTTCATAAGCCCTCCGACTTTACAAATTGTAATATTTATATTATACTATTTGTATAATATAAGGTGGTGTAAGTATGAACAAAGATTTTTCCAGAATAATAACCTTACTCAGAAAAGAAAAGAAATTAAGTCAAAAGCAAGTAGCTGGTGATTTGGGTATTTCTCAGGCACTACTTTCTCATTACGAAAAAGGAATCAGAGAATGTGGCCTTGAATTTCTTATAAAAATAGCTGATTACTATGATGTATCGTGCGATTATTTACTAGGTAGAACACCACAGCGATATAGTGATATAACTGACATAAGCGATGATGCTTCAAAAGCTAAGCGTGACGCCGTTTCGCAGATCGTAAACAAAAAGCTGATACAAAACACTCAGGGTGTTCTATATGACTATCTTATAAAAATCGGTAATCGCAAATTGTCAAACAATGTTTCAAACTACCTGATGCTGGCAACATATAATATGTTCAGAAAAGTATATTCAGCAAACAGAGATAATCCTCAGGATATGTTTGCTGTGCACGAAGAGGTTTACTCAGGTTTCTCAACTGCTGCTATGCAGGTGATTTCTACAAGAGTAACAAGTGCTACCGATCCATCTTGTCAGAATGATTACATCAAGCAATGCGGCGAGCTGGAAATTTCTCCTGAAAGCATAGCGTCCGAGTATCCTCAAATCGCAAGTTCAGTATTCAATTTGATACAGCATGCAGAAAGTAATATGAAATTTAAAAAATAGTTTATACAAATACAGGTGGGCATTAAACCCACCTGTTTTTTTATTCTTCTTCGTCAAGAACCTCAGTACCCTTACTTACTCTTAAGGTGATTTCAGAGCCTGACTCAACTGAGTCGCCAGGTGAAAGATTAACATATCCCATAACTACACCTTCAGCGTAATTGCCGCTGTACTCAGCTTCCTGAAGAACAATATATCCAAGCTCAATAAGCTCCTTTGAAGCCTCAGTGAGAGTTTTACCCTCAACTTCAGGCAACTTCTTCATTTCAGGACCTTTGCTTAATACAACGTAAATAAGTGATGAACCAGAAGTGATTGGCTCACCCGGAGCAGGAGTCTGAGAAATAACAGTGCCCTGTGGTACTGTATCGCTGTACTCACCATCTGCAGAAACCTTGAGTGTAATTGAACCATCAGCCTCAACAGCTGCCACAACTTCTTCATAAGTCTTGCCAACATAGTCAGCGACAACAGGACCTGTCCAGCCTTCTGTTGCAGCGACGGTTGTAGGAGGTACGGTTTCCTCTTTAAACATTCCCTGTAACGGATTGATAGATAACCAGTAAAGGCCGATTGCTGAGAATAAAAGCATAGCTACAATAGTAGCGACGATACCAACAGCAGTAGCATTTACCGAGGATTTGTTTTCGCCCTCTTTATATATAGGAGTCATGCTGGCTGTACGGGAAATCTCTTCCTGAATAGCCTGTACAGTTGATGCAACCGAGAGCTGTGAACGTAACTCTTCAAATTCGGTAATACGAGCATCTCTACGCATCTGTAAGCCGTTTGCCAGAGTTGTAACAACGTGAGGTGGCAAACGTTTTACTGTGTTTGTACTGATAAGTAGGCGTGAATCTTTTTCTCTTTCCTTTGCATTAGCAGGAAGATTACCAGTAAGTGCATAGAACAAAGTAGCAGTAAAACCATAAATGTCAGTAGATGCATCCAACACGTTGTCATTACGGTACTGCTCAGGAGCAGCACATCCGCTGAACAACTGGGATTTAAGCATAGTACCACGCTTACGTTCATTTTCAGTTGAAAAACCTGATAAAATCAACTTACCATCAGCATTCACTGAAAGGTTTGATGGAGAAACAGCGTAGTGTCCGATGCCAACTTTATGTAACGCTTCAAGTAAAGAAATTATCGGCATAAATAATGGTCTCGCAGCTTCCCACTCAAGATGACCACCGTTTTTCTTGATATATTCAGTAAAAGGAATATTATCGTCACTTTCTTCGATTACATAACAAGTGTTATTCTCTCTGAAAATATCTTCGATTACAACCACTGCAGATAAATCTGAAAGTGATTTGATTTTATTATAATAGTCTTCAAAATCAGCAATAGCAACGCTGTAATTATCTACAGCTTCAGAGATTACTGTAATCTCTGTTTCATCCTGTTCTCTTTCAAATAAGCCAATTGGCAAAAACTCACGGATTACAATAACCTTACCTGTGGTTTTATCATATCCGAGATAACGTGTGCTCTCACCGTTTGTGCCTAAATCCTTTGCTACAACATACTTGCTGTTTAAAACAGTTCCGTATGGTAAGAAAGGTGCAGACTGTGGTTTTGAATTATCAAAACCACAATTATCACAAACACTATTATTACTATTTATTTCATTAAGGCAACCCATACATAAAGGCATATTACAATTCCCCCAAAAAAGTCGCAAATTCACATTATGTGAACATTATATCACATCAAATATTATTATTACAAGATACACTACTGAATTATCTATTACATTTTTGTAAATAAGAATTATAAATATCACAAAATGTAAAAAAACAATAACAAAACCCCGAATATTTTTATCCGGGGTTGGTGGGGACGGTGGGGATCGAACCCATGACCTTTTGAATGCCATTCAAACGCTCTCCCAGCTGAGCTACGCCCCCCGATTAAATATCTATATGATATTTCGCTCACTTTAATTGCCAGTCTTTCAGGTCTTTTACTTCATTATACATCCTGACATAATTTTCGTGTCGTGACTTTGAGATAAGACCATTTTCGACAGCCTCAATTACCGCACAGCCTTTTTCGCAGATATGAGCACACGACGTGAATTTGCACTCCCCTATATAATCCTCAAACTCAGGAAAACAATGCTGTAGCTCGTCTTTCTTGATAATCTCATATCTGTCAAGATCAACAGTTGAAAATCCAGGTGTATCAGCCACATAACCACCGAAGCATTTGAACAACTCTACTGTTCTGGTGGTGTGCTTACCACGTCCGAGTTTATCGCTGATTTCACCTGTTTTTAATTCGAGCTGTGGAAACAAGGCGTTGAGTAAAGTAGACTTTCCGACACCAGTGTTACCGGAGAAAGCGGATATTTTACCGTTAAGCAAATCTTTGATTTCATCAAGACCTTTGTTAGTAACACTTGAATACTCAATCGCTTTAATTCCGGATTTTCTGTAAATCTCTAAATATTCATCACAGGATTTCAAATCTGTTTTTGAAAAAACAACGATAGGTTCTATCCCTTTGTCAACAGCGGCACATATCATTTTATCGATAATATATGTGTTGACAGTGGGCTCTACAACAGAGCTGACAATAACCAATGTATCCAAATTGGCAAGGGCTGGTCTGACAAGAGAGTTCTTTCGCTTCTCGATTGAATCTATTGAACAGTAGCTATCATCGTCAGGAACACTGATTTCTACCCTATCGCCGACAAGAGGACTGTTACCACGTTTGCGGAAAATTCCTCTCGCTTTACATTCATAAATACAGGAATTGGCCTCTACATAGTAGAAGCCACCTGTTATCTTAATTATAATTCCGTTTAATTTAGTCATAAATTATTCTGTAACTACTTCCTCGGTAGGAGCCTCTGTTGGTGCAGTAGTTTCCTGAGTAGCTCCTTCGTATTCATAAGTATGAACTGTGGTTACATATCCTTCTTCGTAGTTTACTGAATACTCACGATACTCTTTACCATCAAGTAATACAAGAACTGTAACAGTTTCTTTGCCCTTGATTTTTATTGTGTATGTTGAGTTGTAAGCAGGAATAACTGTTTTGCTGTATGTTGAATCAACAGCACCATCAACAAGAACTGTTACTTCTACAGAGTCTGAGACACCTGCAGGTAAATCAACATAAATAGTAGCTTCTTTTTCCTTTTTCTCACCCTTTGAACAGGTAAGAACGATATTATAATCTGGTTTAATCTTGCTACCTGTTACAGGATTCTGTCGGATAACTTCATCCTTCTCTTCTTTGCTCTTTTCATCGTAAGCAACTTTTATATTGTCGAAACCGAGTTCTTCAAGAACGGACTGTGCCTCGGACAACGAAAGACCCTTTAAATCAGGCATTTCGATTTCTTTGTAATCCGGACCCTTTGAAACCATAACATATACAGTTGAACCAATCGGAACCTTTGTACCAACAGGAGGGAATAAACTATCAACTGACTGCTCTTCCTTTTCGGAATTAACATAAAGGATCTGTGGCACGAGATTAACCTGCTTAAGCTTTTCGACAGTAGCATTAACATCGCCGCTGACACCAACAAAAGGAACTGCTATCTCAGAATCAGCTGAGTTGACAACCAGTGTGATTGTTGAACCTTCTTTTATCTTCTTGGAGTTAGCTTCAGGTGTCTGGTAAATGATAGTATCAACATCAAACTCGTCAGTGTATCTGCTCTCATATGTGAACACAAATCTACCGTTATTGAGTGAGTTAGCCTCTGAGATAGTCAAGCCCACAAAATCAGGGACAATCTCTTCCTTAGGCTGAGATGAGGTGTATCCTGTGTACAAAGCCATACCGCCAAAAACAATCAGAGCAATAACAGCAGCGATAATTACGCCTTTAATAGCAGAAAGCACAGGTGACTTTACAGGAGAATCATCATAATACTCGTGGTTATCGCCATAGTTTTCAGGTTCCTGAGTTTTCTTTGATTTCTTTACTGCATCGCTGTAACCCGGTTTGTCTTCGAAATACTTGTACTCAAAGTTAATGCTTGGGTTAAGTCTGAATCGCTCAATATCTGAAAGCATCTCAACAGCTGAATGGTATCTGCTGTCCGGTGTTTTCTGCATAGCTTTGATAGTTATTTCTTCAAGTCCAGCTGGAATATCAGGATTGACCTGTCTAGGACGCTGAGCTGTTGTCTGTAACTGCATAAGGGCAACAGATACAGCTGAATCGCCATCAAATGGCAGCTTACCTGTGAGCATCTCGTACATCATTACACCGACAGAATAAATATCTGTCTTGCCGTCAGTTTTGTCGCCTCTTGCCTGCTCAGGTGCAATATAGTGAACTGAACCGATAGCCTGCTCAGTCATTGTTCTTGTAGCATTTGAAGAAAAGCGTGCTATACCAAAGTCAGTAACTTTAATAGTGCCGTCCTGTAACAGCATGATATTCTGAGGTTTGATATCACGATGAACAATACCGTTTTCGTGAGCATGCTGTAATGCCGTTAATATCTGTGTTGTTAAATGGAGTGTTTCTTTCCAATCAAGCACTTGCTGCATTTCGATGTATTCTTTGAGTGTAATACCATCAATATACTCCATTACAATATACTGGATCATATCGCCAAAGCTTACATCATAAACTCTGACAATATTAGGATGATTGAGTACTGCGATAGCTTTAGATTCGTTTTTGAATCTGCGAATAAAGTCCTCATTATCAAGGAACTCATCTTTTAAAATCTTGATAGCTACCTCTCTGTCATCAATTGTATCGTAACAATGGTAAACGTTAGCCATACCACCAACGCCGATAAGCTCTCTTATCTCGTAACGGCCATCAAGCTTTTTGCCTGTATATTTATCCATTTAAAGTCACTCCTCTCAATAAATTACGGTTGCGGTGATGTTGTCTGAGCCTCCACCGATTTTTGCAAGCTCGATAAGTGTATCTATAAGTAAAACACCGCGATTTTCGTGTACAGTTTTGACTATATCTGCTGTTGTAACACAATTTGTCAGACCATCAGAACAAATCAGTAACACGTCACCATATTGAAAATCAACTTCTATATAGTCTAAGTGAAGAGTCTGGTTAATACCAAGTGCTCTTGTAATAAAATTCTTATTAGGATGGTTCTGTGCCTGTTCAGGTGTAAGCTCGCCACGTTTGACCATTTCCTGTACTACAGAATGGTCCTCAGTAATCTGGAGAATCTTTCCTCCTCTGATTGAATATGTACGGCTGTCACCGACGTGAACAACATGAACAATGGAATTTCTGATAAACACAAGGTCACAGGTGGTACCCATACCGGTAAGTTCAACATTATCAATAGCCTTTTTATAAACCTCGGAATTGGCACCATCAACTGCGTCGATAAGTAACGCTGACAGCTCTTCCTCATCCATTTTGTCAGAATAATTTTTGTTTAAAAACTCCGTAATAAACTCAACGGCTGTAGAGCTGGCAGTTTTTCCACCCTTTGCTCCACCCATACCGTCACAAACAACTGCCCATACACAGCTGGAAGAAATGACAGAGAAGCTACAACTGTCCTGATTTTCTTTTCTCACTAAACCTATATCACTACGTGAAAAAACTTCCAAGTCATATTCCTCCTTCCTTGTAATTTCTCTTTAATTGTCCACAAGAAGCGTTAATATCACTGCCTAAAGTTCTTCTGACAGTAGCTGTAACGCCCTTTTTGGACAGAATATCTATGAAAGCTTGTTGTCTTTCAAGCTTACTTTTAACATAACCTGTGCCTTTTACTGCATTTACTGGTATGAGGTTAACATGGCACAGCATACCACACAGTTTTTGCGAAAGAATTTTCGCACATTCATCGGTATCATTAACCGAATCGATCATCGCATATTCAAATGAAATGCGTCGGTTGGTTTTATCTATATAATATCTGCAAGCTTTTAAAAGCTCGGATATATTATATGCTTTGTTAATCGGCATCGTAGAGCTTCGTATCTCATCAACAGGTGCGTGAAGCGACACAGACAATGTCAGCTGTAATCCTAAATCGGCTAATTCATATATCTTTGGTACAACACCGCAAGTTGACAGCGTAATATGTCGCATACCGATATTGAGGGAATTTTCAGACGACACAAGTCTAAGAAATCTCACAACATTATCGTAGTTATCGAGTGGCTCACCCATTCCCATAAGTACGATATTAGAAATTCTTATGCCAAGGTCACGCTGAGCTGATTCTATCTGTGCAAGCATCTCTGATGCTGTTAAATCACGGGAATATCCGCTCTTTCCTGTTGCACAGAAAGTACATCCCATTTTACATCCTACCTGCGTAGAAATACATATAGAATATCCGTGGTGATACTTCATTACAACGCTTTCAACACATTCCAAGTCATTAAAAGAAAACAGATACTTAACTGTATCGTCAAGTTTTGAAACAAGCTTGCGTTCAACTTTCGCAACAGAGATATAGCAATTCTCTTCAAGAAAAGCTATCAGCTGTTTAGGAATATTAGTCATCTGAGAAAATGAAGTAACACCTTTTTGAAGCCACTGCACAACCTGCTTAGTCCTGAATTTAGGGAAGCCGTTATCACACAGAAGTTCTTCTATCTCATAATCAAAAAGTGACTTAATATCTATCATTTGCAGCCTACCTTTCGAAACTTGGAGATAAAGAAACCGTCAGTCATATTTTTGCACGGTAAAAGTGTTAGCATATGCTGTGGTTCATCTATAAAACGTTTAAATCCACTTGGTAAATCAAGCGGTTCAGGAACAAAATCAGGGTGCTCATCAAGAAATTTATTGACAATCTGTGCGTTTTCTTCATCGCACAAGGTGCACGTAGAATAAACAAGCACACCACCGATTGATAAACTATCAGCATTTGTACACAATATACTGTATTGCAACTGCGGTAAATTGTCAACAATTGTTGCTTTTTTGTAACGAATTTCAGGCTTTCGACGGATAATTCCAAAGCCTGAACAAGGTACATCACAAATCAGTCGGTCACACATCGGTAATTTTGAATCACAAAATTGCGCATCCCTGACGCTAGCATTGATTATATCTACAGACAATCTTTTTGCAGAATCTTTAATCAATTTAATTTTATGCTCGAACAAATCGTAGGAATAAACCTTGCCCTTATTGTTCATCTTAATCGCTGTGTAGAGCGATTTTCCACCAGGAGCCGAACACACATCACAAACAGTCATATTCTCTTTAACATCAAGCATTTCGCAACACAGCTGTGATGCACTGTCCTGTACATAAAACTCACCGTTTTTAAACGACGTCAAGTTTTCGATTGAGCCGGTGTTATCAATATTCAAAGCATTTGGCAGAAACTCCACATCAGTGACGTCAACTCCCTCATTTTTCAGAGAAGATATAAGCTGTTCTTTTGTTGTTTTTAAGGTGTTGACTCTTATTGTAAGAGGCGGGCGCTCTGCTAAACCTTCAAGGATACCGATTACATTATCTTTACCATATTGCTTGAGCCATTTTTCTACCAAAAACTCAGGACAGGAATATTTTACTGACAAATACTTTACTCTGTCACTTTCATCAGGCAAGCTGTACTTCAGATCATTTCTGACCAAATTACGCAATACAGCATTTATATAGCCCGAAGATTTATATGCTCCGACTTTTTTTGACAGCTTGACAGCTTCGTTTACAGCGGCACTCGATGGTACCTTGTCCATAAATAAAAGCTGAAAAACTCCAAGTTCAAGTATGATGAGAGTTTTGTTTTCAATCTTTTTAGGCTTGATTTTTGAATACTGTGAAATTACGTAATCAAGCAATATTTTCCGTTCGATTACGCCGTAAACAAGTCTTGATAAAAAACTTGCATCAAGTTTATTAAGGTCGTTATCTTTGATAGCACTATTCAACGCCAAAGCGGAGTACGCCTCATCGTGGAGTACTCTGTAAATTGTATTGAACGCAATTTTTCTGACATCAGACATAACAACCTCTATAAATCAATTAATAATACTTTATCTTCTTCTATTTGCTAAAAGCACTAATCTTAACAGCTGTGCAATTGCAGTTGCAGCGGCAGCTACATAAGTCATAGCAGCGGCTGAAAGTGTTTTTTTAGCTCCTGTATACTCATCATCATACAATAAATTAGTGCCCTTGATTGTCGCTAAAGCTCGTTTCGAAGCATTAAATTCTACAGGCAGAGTCACAAGAGTAAATAACACTGAAAGTGAAAAGAAAATGATACCTAATGTAATAACAAAATTGTACTGCACAGGTAAAAGAAAACCTATGAATATAAGAATCCAACTGAGTTTTGACCCGATATTCGCAACAGGAACAATAGCTGAACGGATTTTATTTGGCATATAGTCCTGTGCGTGTTGGACAGCGTGACCTGCTTCGTGAGCAGCTACACCAACTGCCGCAACAGAAGTGTTATTATAAACAGCCTCTGACAATCTGATAGTGTTTGTACGAGGATCAAAATGGTCAGTGAGTTTGCCACTTACCGGTTCAATTCTGACACCTGTTACACCGTTGGCGGTGAGTACCTGGTGAGCTGCCTGTGCACCGGTAATACCACGTTTGTTAGCTACCTTTGAATACTTGTTGAAAGTTGAATTAACTTTAGCGCTGCAATAAAGTGACAGAATAAGACAAGGTATCATAAAAATAAAATAAGTTATATCATATCCCCAAAAATACATATTACGTTACGCCTCCAGAATATTTGTTCCGCATTCTATATGATGTCCTAAAAGAAAAGACTTATAATCCATTCTCTTTTTACCCTCTAGCTGAAGTTCGAGTATTTCGACTGATTTATCACCGCAAGCAATAGTCAATGGTGAAACTGACACAACCTCACCAACTTTACCACTTAGCTCTGAAAGTGCTGATTTATAAACCTTAAGCTTTTTACCGTTGAATATCGTCTGAGCAATCGGCCAGCTATAAAGACCTCTGATAAGATTATGAACAGTGAGTGCGTCCTTGCTCCAATCAATCTCACTGATAGCTTTATCAAGCATCGGAGCATATGATGAGTCGGCGTCATTCTGTTTTATTGGTACAAGCTCACCTTTTTGTGCCTTCTCGAGCGTTTTAACTATAAGTTCTCCACCAATAGTAGCAAGTCGGTCAAAAACAGAGCTTGCTGTATCATCGATAGAAATCGGAGTTTTCTCGATAAGTAGCATATCACCAGTATCGAGTCCCTCGTTCATCTGCATTGTAGTGACACCTGTTTCCTTGTCGCCGTTGATTACTGACCACTGGATTGGAGCAGCACCACGGTATTTAGGAAGAATAGAGCCGTGTATATTGATACAGCCGTATTTAGGGTAATCGATAATGCTTTTCGGTAAGATTTTTCCATATGCCGCTACTACAATAACATCAGGGGCATAGCTTTCAATTATTTCAAGAGCTTTGCTGTCTTTTAATGTATTTGGCTGATACACAGGAATATCAAGTTCTTGTGCGTACACCTTGACATCTGGTGGGGTCATAACCATTTTTCTGCCACGAGGTTTGTCAGGCTGTGTAAACACAGCACAAACATCGTGCTTCGCTTCAACAAGTCCTTTAAGACATGCTACCGCAAAATCAGGTGTTCCCATAAATACAATTTTCATATTATCACCTTAGTCCTCATCGTGCTCAAGCTCTTCAGGGCTGAGCATTCTGATAGCCTTTGATTTAAAAAGCACACCATCTAAGTGGTCAAATTCGTGACACATAGCCTGAGCAAATAAGTCTTCGCCCTCTACAGTGAATTCATTGCCATCACGGTCAAACGCCTTTGCTACAACCTTAACAGGACGGTTAACCAGTCCGAACTCACCCGGAGATGAAAGACAGCCCTCTACAACTTCGTGAGAACCCTCTGTGCTGATAATCTGTGGGTTGATATATTCGACAAGACCATCACCGATATCGATAATGCAAACTCGTCTCATAATTCCTACCTGTGGACCGGCTAAACCAACACCACCTGAATCATAAAGGGTTTCTGCCATATCATCTAGTAAATCCCAAAGTTTTTTATCAAATTTCTCTACGGGACGACACTTTTTAAGTAATACGTCGTCGCCTTCAGTAACTATTTTTCTAAGTGCCATAATAACACTCCTTACTTTATTGTTTACATTTCGTGCGGATGCATATCAGCATAAACGGTGACATCTGTGTAGTCCTTGAGTTTAGAAAACTCTGTTAGTGTCTGCGAGAGCATCTGTCGAAATCTTGAATCATTTCTACATTTTAAAATTATTTTATATCTGTACTTGTTATTCACCTTTGGTATACCAGCCGGAGAAGGTCCGAGTACTCTTATAGGTATATCATTGTAACTGCTGTTAAGCTTATCAGTAAGCAAGCTCATAAACTGAGCACAGGCTTTTGAAACCTTAACGCTATTATCACAAACAAAACCGATAAGACAGAGTTGTGCAAATGGTGGATAAAGCATAGCTTTACGGATTTTTATCTCGTCATCATAGAATGCATCATAGTTTTGCGTAGATGCAAGACTAATGATAGGATTTTCAGGTGTGAATGTCTGAATTACAGCTCTTCCCTTATCCTTACCTCTGCCGCTTCGACCAACAACCTGAGTCAGCATAGAAAAAGCATTTTCAAAGCTTCTGTAGTCGTCGCTGTAGAGCATCTGGTCTGCACTTAATACTCCAACTAAAGTTACATCAGGAAAATCAAGACCTTTTGCGACCATCTGGGTACCGACTAATATATCGTAATCACCTTTTGCAAACTCAGTCAGCTTCTTCTCGTGAGAAGATTTACTCATAGTAGCATCAGTATCCATTCTTAAAATCCTTGCATCAGGAAAAATCTCAGCGAGTTCAGCTTCTGCACGCTGTGTACCATATCCTGCAAATCGAAGTGAATGTCCGTTGCAGGTAGGACAAATTCCATCGTACTTTATAGAATGTCCGCAATAGTGGCACATCAATCGATTGTTCGCACTATGATACGTCATAGAAATCGAGCAATTTGGACACGAAACAGTTTCTCTGCAGTTGCGGCAGGTTACGAATGTATTATGTCCTCTGCGATTAAGCAGTAATATTGTCTGTTTTTTCTCATTAAGATTCTGCTCTATATTTTCTAAGAGTAAACTGGAAAACTGAGAAGAATTACCAAGCGACACTTCTTCGTTCATATCTGCAACCAAAACATCAGGCAAGGTTGCAGTACCAAAACGTTTCGTCAATGTTGCAATATGATACTTACCTGACTTTGCGTTGTAATATGTTTCAACACTAGGTGTTGCTGACGCAAGTACAAGTAAAGAATTGTTATAAGAGGTTCTGAATTTAGCAAGCTCACGTGCGTGAAAACGAGGTTTGCCCTCTGACTTATATGTGTGCTCCTGCTCTTCATCCATAATAATAAGACCAAGATTTTCAAAAGGAGCAAACACGGCAGAACGTGTACCAATTGCGATTGATGCAAGTCCTTTTTTCACACGTTTGAATTCATCAAGTCGCTCGCCCAGTGATAATCCGCTGTGAAACACCGCTACTTTATCAGGAAAATTCGACTTAAATATAGATATCAACTGACTTGTTAACGCTATCTCAGGCACCATAACAATTACGCCTTTATTATCATTTACAACATCTTCAATAAGTTTCATAAAGACAGATGTTTTTCCTGAACCTGTAATTCCATACAGTAACGATACTACGCCGTTTTCGCTATGATAATCATTAAGCAAAGTGTTGTAGGCTCTATCTTGCTCTTGTGTCAAGACGATTTTTCGTTTTTCGGAAACAGTGGTTTTAGGAATTCTGAACACTTCATCGTCATAGTAAGAAGCAAAGCCTTTTTTTACCAGCGAATCAACAACAGAAACAGTAACTCCTGTATAATAGCAAACTTCCTTTACACAGGCACTACCTACTGTCTGAAGTAATTCAAGGACAGTGTTCTGTTTTGGTGTGAGCTTAGTTCCAGCAACGGGTGCATCGTCATTTACACGAACCATTTTGACGCTCTTATCCCCTGTTTTGCGATAAGTTGAGTCATTCTTCTGCAACAACCCTTCTTTACACATATCATCAAGCAAAGAAGAATCACTAAAACCGAATGTGTCAAGCAAAGCCTCTTTTTTAACAGGTGCTCCCTTTTTCAGCAAAAACTGTACAACTCTGCGTTTTTCATCGCTCAGCTCAAACAGCTCAATTTCCATAGGTTTTTGCACTGTATATTCGGTTGTGATTTTATAATTGATTCCAGCAGGAAGCATAGCTTTTACAGCCTCGTAATAGGTGCAAAAACAATGTG
>JAFUKO010000075.1 GCA_017473555.1 Ruminococcus sp.
ATCATATGTAGATCTATATCACTTGATCTTAGCGCATAATCTTGGCCTTGGTTAGTATACTCTACTATAGTATCTACAAGCTCGCCTGAATTGTTTTTAAACTTACCGCTATATTTTATATAGTCGAGCATAGTATTTTGCGGCGGTTCAATAGAAAAATCATGTCTGTTAGAAGTGCGTGTAAAGCTTCCTTCCTGACCCACAAATGGTCTTGCGATAACTCTGCCTACACCGTGTTCGCCTGTTAATACTTTGCGTGCAATTTTGCAGTATTCGTATAGCTTTTCAACAGGAACGATTTCTTCATGAGCGGCAATCTGGAAAACGCTGTCTGCAGAAGTGTATACAATAAGTGCACCTGTATTTATATGCTCAACGCCATAATCGTTGATAACCTTAGTGCCTGAATACGGTTTATTGCAAAGAATTTTGCGGCCTGTTTTTTCAGAAAAATCCTTTATTATTTCATCAGGGAAACCATTCGGGTAAGTAGGCAGAGGTTTTTCGGAAATAATTCCGCTGATTTCCCAATGACCGATTGTGGTATCCTTTCCCATTGATATCTCTGATAATCTGCCATAGGCACCAATCGGATTATCCTCTTTGTCAATATAGTCAATCCCATCGATATTGAACAGACCGAGTTTTTTTAGTGATTCTATATTAAATTTGCTTGATTTTGAAATAGATTTGAGAGTGTTAGATCCTTCGTCATTAAATAACTCAGCATCTGGTCCTTCTCCTATACCAAAACTGTCTAGTACGATAAGAAATACTCTTTTTGACATATAATCATCCTTTAATCTTTTGGTTGAATAATAGGAAGTTTATAAAGTTCTACTGCAGTGTTAAGAGCAAGCTCCATCATTTGTGTGAATGATTGTTCTCTGTCACTAGCTGAGAGTGAATCGAATGGTGGATAAACAAGGTCTGAAATAGTACAAATAGCTAACGCACGCATACCTAATCTTTGTGCTGTCATATACAAGGCCGCTGCTTCCATTTCTACTGCTAAGCAACCTATTTTACCCCATTTTACTGCAGGGGTAGTATCGTCATAAAAAGTGTCGGATGAAAGTAAATTGCCAACTGGCATATTTATGTTCATACTATCAGCGATGTTTTTAGCGGTGCTAAGCATATCGTAATCACAAATAGGTGCTATGTGTCCTCTAAGCCCATATTGTGATTGAAATTCTGAGTTAGTGCAAGCGCCCATACCAGCAACAATATCCCTAAGGTTTACATTTTCGCTGATCGCACCTGCACTTCCGATGCGCATAATATTCTGCACGCCAAAATGCTTGTATAATTCGTAACTGTATATTCCGATAGACGGCATTCCCATACCGCTAGCCATGACAGAAACTTTCACACCTTTGTAAAAACCTGTGTATCCATTAACTCCACGCACGTTATTGACGAGGACCGGATTATCCAGAAAATTTTCAGCAATAAACTTAGCTCTTAAAGGGTCACCTGGCATTAGTACGGTTTTACCGAAACCTAATCGCTCATCTGTTAAGTTAATATGAGGTGTTTTCATTGTTATCTCCTGAGTTTTTAACTATTTTTACTATACGGCTTGTACCAAGTCTGCTTGCACCTAAAGCTATAAAATCTTCAGCATCTTCTAAACTTGAGATGCCTCCTGCTGCTTTGATTTTTAAATCTCCATATATATTCTCTGCAAAAAGCTTGATATCATTCTTAGTTGCACCAGCAGTTGAAAAGCCTGTGGATGTTTTAATATAATCTGCATTTGATTTTGACACGATATTGCAAAGTTCTATTTTTTCTTTATCAGTTAACAGGCAGGTTTCGATGATTACTTTAAGCAGTTTACCGCTACAAGCTTTTTTAACCTCATTGATTTCGTCAAGTATCAGGTCGTATTTGCCGTCTTTAACGTAACCTAGGTTAATTACCATATCTATTTCATCTGCACCATTATTAATTGCATCTGCTGTTTCAAAGCATTTAACAGCGGTTGTGTTGTATCCGTTAGGAAAACCTATGACAGTACAGATAGTAAGCTTGTCTTTAACATATTCTTTAGCATCCTTAACATATGACGGTGGTATGCAAACTGATGCTGTATTATATTGAATTGCATCATCGCAAATTGCTTTTATTTCATCAAAAGTAGCTGTCTGTGATAAAAGTGTGTGGTCAACACAGCTTAAAATACTATTTATGTCCATATCATATCCTCCAATACTACTTTAATTATATTGTAAATAGTATTCTTCGTCAACAAAAATCAATCACGAAATGCGTCTTATGACATAAGTTAATAATGAGAATTTTTGTGAGATGATAAAATGGAAAGTAATAATATTTTAACACTGGATAAAGCTGAAATTGGCATAAATTATTATATATATAGCTTAGATGGTTTTGATATAAATCAAATGAATAGACTATATGATTTTGGACTAGTAAAAGGAGCGAAAATAAAGCTTGTATTCAAAAGTATCTTTGGCGGTACATCAGCATATTTAGTAAAAGGCAGTGTTCTTTCATTAAGAGATGAAGACTCAGGTAATATTACTGTCACTTGCAGGAGGTAATATGCTTTTTATAAGAGATAGTAAGTGTGACAAACACCTTGAATGTGACTTTGAAATTGCATTAGTAGGAAATCCAAATGTAGGTAAAAGCTCTTTATTCAATGCGATAACAGGACTAAAACAGCATACAGGTAATTGGAGTGGCAAGACGGTTGATAGTGCTTTCGGATATTATAAATATAATAAGCAAAATCTCAAACTTGTCGATTTGCCCGGTGTATATTCGTTGAAATCTGATTCTGATGAAGAAGTTGTAGCCAATACTTATCTTAAATCAAAAAAGGCTGACTGTACAATCATAGTTGTTGACTCCACTAATCTCGAAAGAAATCTTAATCTTGTACTACAAGTGTTAAAAATTAACCATAATGCTGTGCTTTGTCTCAATATGTGGGATGAAGCAAAGAAATGTGGTGTATTTATCGATAAAGACGAGCTTTCTTTACAGCTGGGAATTCCTGTCATTAGTACCTCGGCTACTAAAAATAACGGGTTAGATAAATTGATAGATACAGCAGTTAAAGTATCTAACGGCAAAATTAAGACATATAAAGTCAAGAGTATTTCTGAACTCAGTGAAGATGATTACTGTGAGTATGTAGAGAATATTTACACTATTTCTACACGAATATGCAATAAATGTTTATACGTACCTGAGAATAAGAACAAAGTAAACCTTATCGATAAATTGTTAACCTCAAAGGTTACAGGTATACCGATAATGTTACTGTTGCTTGGGGTGCTATTCTGGATCACAATTGTAGGAGCTAATTATTTCAGTGAAATATTAAGCTATGCGTTTTCAAGGATAATAGATATACTGAGAGTGTTTTTAGTAAATATCTCTGTAAATGATACTATAATCAGTTTTTTGCTTGACGGAATATTTACTACACTTTCTTGGGTTGTAGCGGTAATGCTACCACCTATGGCGATATTCTTCCCTATTTTTTCACTTCTAGAGGATTCAGGGGTGTTGCCCAGAATTGCGTTTAATCTGGATTCGTGTTTCAAAAAAGTCGGTGCAAATGGTAAGCAATCTCTGACTATGGCTATGGGATTGGGATGTAATTCTTGTGGTGTGATGGGATGTCGTATAATTAATTCAGAAAGCGAGAAGAATATCGCAATACTGACAAACAGCTTTGTACCGTGTAATGGCAAACTTCCAAGTCTTATAGCAATTACGTCAATTTTTTTTGCTTCAACAGCAAGTGTTTTTTTTGATTCTGTAATTACTTCATTTGTGCTTGTAGTGTTAATTGTTGTTTCTATATCATTAACATTGATTGTAGCTGAAGTTTTATCAAAAACTTTATATAAAGGTGACCGTTCTGTATTTATGATGGAGTTGCCTCCGTATCGTAAACCGCAAATTATAAAAACAATTGTGTATTCTCTTAAAGACAAGGCTTTATTTGTGTTATTACGTGCAGTAGCGGTAGCGGTTCCTGCGGGTGCTTTGATATGGTTAATGGTTAACATAACGATTAATGATGTTTCAATTCTTAAATATTGCACCGATTTTCTTGAGCCTTTTGGGAAAGCATTGGGGCTTGATGGCGTGATTTTAATGGCATTTATCTTAGGGTTTCCTGCAAATGAAACAGTTATACCGATAATGCTTATGTCTTATACATCATCAAGTACACTTATGGATTACAGTGGTTTAGAACAACTCGGTATGCTTCTTGTTAGTAATGGCTGGAATTTTACTACTGCTGTATGTTTTATAATTTTGTGTATGTTCCATTTTCCATGTTCAACGACTTGTATCACTATATATAAAGAAACTAAAAGCTTCAAGACAACTGCTCTTTCAGTTATATTGCCAACTTTTATAGGAGTTATTCTCTGCTTACTTACATCGTTTCTTTTATCTCTTTAACCATGTTCGTACTTTTTTCGCAGTGATTCCAGTGCTTTTTTCTCAATTCTCGAAACGTAAGATCTAGATATATTAAGCAACTTTGCGATTTCTCTTTGAGTTAATGGTGTGTGATTTTTAAGACCAAATCTCAGCGTTAGAATTTCAATCTCTCTTTCATCCAGCACTTCGTTCATATAGGTGTATAGCTTTTCAAGATTGATTTTGGTATCAATATCATCAATAATACAATCTTCCGTTGCCATAATATCCATTAAGGTCAGAGGATTGCCGTCTTTATCACTGTCTATCGCTTCGTTAAGTGATATGTCCTGCGCAGATTTTTTGCAATTTCTGAAGTGCATCAATATTTCGTTTTCAACACACCTTGATGCATAACTTGATAACTTAATTTTTTTATCAGGGTTATACGTATTGACGGCTTTAATAAGTCCGATTGTACCGATAGATACCAAATCGTCCTGGTCACTTACACAATGGTAATACTTTTTTATGATGTGTGCTACTAAGCGTAAATTATGTTCTACCAGCTTATTTTTAGCCGTCTTATCTCCTGCTAATGAAAGTTTAATGTACTCTTCCTCTTCGCTTTTTGTTAGTGGTTTTGGAAATGTATCACTATGGCATATGTGTAAAATCAATAAAAATAAGTACTCGCTGAAAAAACTTAATAATTCAAACATAAAAAACACTCCGTAAGAAGAATTATAATAATTCTATTCACGGAGTGTTTGTGTTTTGCAAGTCCAATATTAAATTATTCGTTAGTGCCGAACTCTTCAAGTGTAAGACCTTTGTTGTGTTCAAGTGCCCAGTTGATACTCCAGAAACTTCTGAAGAGTAAAAGCTTTCTATCCTTAAAGTCAGCAACAACCTTAGTGTCAGATGCTAAATCAAGGCTCTTTACATCACAGTCAGATGTTATCCAACGGATAAACTGATATGGAGTTGGAGTCATTATGATGTCGCAGTTGTATTCATTTTCAAGTCTGTGCTTCAGTACGTCAAACTGAAGTACACCTACTACGCCGACAATAACCTCTTCCATACCAGAATCAGGTTCGTGGAATATCTGGATCGCACCTTCCTGTGCAATCTGGTTGATACCCTTAACAAACTGCTTACGCTTCATAGTATCTTTCTGACGTACAAGAGCGAAGTGTTCAGGAGCAAATGTCGGAATACCCTTGAATCTGAATTTCTGACCAGGTGTAACGATAGTGTCACCGATTGAGAAAAGACCAGGGTCAAATACACCGATAATATCTCCTGCGTATGCTTCTTCCACTATTTCACGTTCCTGAGCCATAATCTGCTGTGGCTGTGATAGACGCATTTTTCTATCACTCTGAGCGTGATATACTTCCATATTTTTCTCAAATTTACCAGAACAAATACGCATAAAGGCAACTCTGTCACGATGAGCTTTATTCATATTAGCCTGAATTTTAAATACAAATGCAGAGAAAAAGTCGGATTCAGGTTCAATGATCTGTTCGCTTGTTTCTCTTGGTAGCGGACTGGTTGTTAATTTTAAGAATTCTTTTAAGAAAGGCTCAACACCAAAGTTTGTTAAAGCTGAACCGAAAAATACAGGGGTAAGATTACCACTTCTTACTTGTTCAAGATTGAACTCGTCACCAGCACCATCTAAAAGCTCGATATCTTCAAGTAACTGGTCTTTTTGACCGTAAAACAGCTTAGAATCGAGTTCAGGGTCATCAAGGAACAATTCCTCTTTTTCTACCTCACGCTGACCATTGTTAGCTGTGAAAGACAAAATCTTATTCTCGTTTCTATCGTACACACCTTTAAATTCTTTACCAGAACCGATAGGCCAGTTCATAGGACAAGTGTTGATACCGAGTACGTTTTCGATATCTTCGAGCAGTTCAAACGGATTCTTAGAATCTCTGTCCATCTTATTGATGAAAGTAATAATAGGGATGTGTCGCATAACACAAACCTTGAACAGCTTAATAGTTTGGTTCTCGACACCCTTTGAAGCATCAATTACCATTACTGCGCTGTCAGCAGCCATAAGTGTTCTGTAAGTATCTTCCGAGAAGTCCTGATGTCCCGGTGTATCAAGAATATTGATGCAATAGCCGTCGTATTTGAACTGCATAACAGATGATGTTACTGAAATACCACGTTGCTTTTCTATCTCCATCCAGTCAGATACTGCATGCTTTGCTGTTTTTTTACCTTTAACCGAACCGGCAAGATTGATAGCTCCACCGTATAGAAGAAGCTTTTCTGTTAGTGTTGTTTTACCGGCGTCAGGGTGAGATATAATAGCAAACGTTCTGCGTTTGCTTATCTCGTCGTGAAAATTACTCAAGCCTATCCCCTCCATTAAATCATACCTACATATTTTACTATTAAACACTAAATAAAGTCAACATAAAATAACGACGAATATTTATTGAGAGTTAATTGAAATGTATGTGAAATATACAGTTTTTTGCTTGACATATTATAAATTTCAGTATAATATTTAGATGTAACAAGATTATTCCTATTTTTTCATATACCTTCCAAGCTGAGGCAGGAACTTTCATCGTTCCTGCCTCAACTCATTTATCTTAGGAGTTATTATGGATTCATTATCAATTTATATTCACATTCCGTTTTGTGAGCAGAAATGTCCATACTGTGATTTTTACAGTATCAGTAACAAAAATGAATATGACAATTATGTAGAAAACCTCAAAAGGCTTATAGAGCATTATTCTCGCATATATCATAGAAAGATTTGTACCATATACTTTGGTGGCGGTACACCATCAGTATTAAAAGCTCGGAGATTAGCTGATATTCTGTGTACGATTAAAAGTAATTTTGATGTAGTTGATGATGCTGAGATAACGGTTGAAGTGAACCCTTGTTCATCTGATGACTTGGATTTTGATATGCTTAAAAAAGCAGGTTTTAACAGAGTTTCTATTGGATTGCAAAGCAGAGATGAAAACGAACTCAGATTACTTGGCAGACGCCACACTGCTGATGAAGCGAAAGATACGGTTTTGCGTGCAAGAAAAGCAGGTTTTGATAATATTTCACTTGACCTTATGATATGTGTTCCGACTCAAACAAAAAGCAGCCTTACAAAATCAATAGAATTTTGTAAAGACTGCAATGTAAATCATATATCTGCGTATATATTAAAGTTTGAAGAAAACACACCGTTTTTTAAAATTAAAAATAGTTTTGAATTATTTGACGATGATAGTCAGGCTGAGATGTATTTGCATGTTGTAAACGAACTCGCAAAACACGGATACAAGCAATACGAAATTTCAAATTTCTGTAAAGACGGTTTTGAGGGCAAACATAATCTCAGATACTGGAGAGATCAGGAGTATCTGGGCCTAGGTCCATCAGCACATTCTTTTGTCGATAATAAAAGGTTTTATTACTCCAGAAATATAGAGGACTTTTACTGTAATATTGTTATTGAAGATGGAGTAGGCGGAGATGCAGAAGAGTATATAATGCTTTCTCTTCGCCTTAAAGAGGGTTTAAACCTCGAAACTCTGTGTAGCCGATATAATTTCACTTTATCAAAAAACCTTTTATACAGGATAAATAAATTAAAAAGTGAAGGGCTTGTGGATTTTGAAAGCTCTGTAGTATCTCTCACGAAACGTGGTTTTTTGGTTTCTAATACTATCATCAATTACCTTCTTGATGCTCTTTAGTAATAGAATCGGATAAATTTTATATTATAGAAGTCACATGCGGTAAGGTCATTTGTATCCAGTTCGTTTATCAAGATATAGTTAGCTCCTACTCCTAATAGAAAACCGCTTTTTTCTTCGAGCATATTACTTCCAACAAGGAATGTAACGGTGATTCTTCTACCAATCTGAGTTCTAATAAATCCATTTAAATATTGGATAGACTCAGGTGTTACAGGGAAAGGATTTGAAAAATCTGTTATTGCGACATTACCAACCTGATTGATATCTGTTGATGGTTGTTGCATACTCATTGTGTTATTTAACGCTGTAGTCGGAGTAGATGTATAAGAACCGCTGTTTGGAGGTATGCTCAGGTTGTAATCAGCGTCGTATGGTACGCCTGTCGGATATTCTGTGTCTATAGGAAATTGGTTAACATTGGTTTGTGGATTTACATTAATACCTCTTGATGCAAGATTGTATTCTGCTATTTGTTCAAGCGATGGAATGTTTGGGCTTTGAATGAAATTTCGTGGCTCAAGACCACTTGCGTCAGCGATTGTGCCCTCGATTCCGTAGATTCTGCCTAAGTCTATCTGATTATTCACAAAAATTACCTCCGTTAAGTATCTGCATAAAGTGATGTCGGAGCATAAAAGCAGTGTGCCCCTACCCTATTGTATATAACTCCTATTCTGGTCGGAAAATATGTCGGACAACTCTCAGAATATGGATTAAAGAAAAACAACGAGTTACCTACGGCACTTGATGTATTTCCTGCTAATGCCCAATCTGCAATCTGATAGTGGATATCTTCGGGATTCATATTATAAATATTCTGGCTGTTATATGCTCCTCTGACACTTGTTTTTAGACAAGTGAATTGGTTAGGCTGTTCGATGATTGCACGTACATTTCCGCCGTTACTTACTCTTGAAAATTCACCGTTTTCGACTCTGCTTCGGTTGATTACTACTGAAGCGACAGCAGCCATACCATCGTAGCCTTCTCCACCGGCTTCACATTGTATTAGTCGTGCTAGCAATTCCCGAGTATCATAAGCCATCATATCACCACCTAACAGTAATATGATATGCAGGTACTAAATCATTGTGAATAACTTGACATAAAGATAAAAAGACAGTAAAATAGCATAGTAAATTAAATACGGAGACGTATCGAAGTGGTCATAACGGGGCTGACTCGAAATCAGTTGGGGAGCAATCCCACGCGGGTTCGAATCCCGCCGTCTCCGCCAAAACCCCTTGAAAGTACTTGGCTTTCAAGGGGTTTCTCTTTTTTAAAACAAATAATCAAACGCTATATCTTAATGTGTTTCGCATTTATTACACGACTTTTTAATATTATTCTAAATGATTAGAATTGTAATTCAGAAATTTAATTATTAATTTATAAATAAAAAACTCGTAAGCAATTAAAACATTGCTTACGAGTTAATTTTAAATTAAAACTCAGTAATAAGTCTTGCAACAAACAGCTGAATATTTGTAGCGTCCATAATAGAAACATCTCCGTCACCGTCGGTATCAGCTCTTTTTAATGCGTCGGCATCTAAGATATCAAGACCTGCAATATGTAGCTGTATAGCTGTTGCGTCCATAATTGCAATATCTCCGTCACCGTCAACATCGCCGAGGAGGCCTGTTGTACTTGCTTTTGTAACCTCAAACTCTTCACTTACTATAGACTTGTCGCCATACACAACTTTTACTGCGATATAGTGACCTAGCATACTATTCTTAATTTCGTATGAATTATTCTTTGTTGTAGTTTGCAATCTACCATCGTAGAACCACTTATAAGTAACATTGTCATCAAAGTAAGCTTGCATAAGATCATCGTCAAGCTCTGCCATACGCTCAATATCTACAGTAAGTTTACTTCCTACCTCCGGTTTGCTGTCTGGAGTAAATATTACCTTTAGTGAGTCATCAGGTACTGTAAATTCTACTAACACATACGCACGTTTTGTGGAATAAACCTGAGAAATAACACCTTTGTAGCCATTGATATAACCTGCGATATAGCCCTTGTTTTCAGGGAATGTGTATTCATCAAGAGCATCGAATTGGACTGCACATTCATAAGTCTTGCCTGCTTCGAATGTCATACCGTCAGGCATAATGTAATACTCGCCTGCAGTTTCATCATAATAAGACCAGTCAACATCTGTTGTTTCGTAGCCCTCACCTGCAGGGGTAACTGTTGCATTTGGTAATGCACCTGCAACCGGTTTTGTTACATTTGCCTTGAGAACAGATACATTCTGTAATTCTACAACTGCAATTTGGAAAATATGGGTTTTACCTGTAACATATTCATCGCCTTTGTAAAGCTGAATGCTACACCACACCTCATAATTACCTAATCTGTCCACAAAACTCTTTATATCAAATTCTTTACCTGTGTTTCGTGTTATGAGTGTACCTTGGTTGTTATAGTTGACATAGACTTTCTCTTTGACATTATAGCCTTTATTTGCAAGTTCCTGAGAAATTTGTGAGGTAAAGCCAAATTTAAGAGATTGTCCGAAGTATATAGTACCTAGGTCAGTATAAATCTCTGAAAGTTCCGCTTCGCTTAAAGAAGGTGTTATTGTTTTGAATCCATAATCACTGTTGCTAAGTGGTTTTACTGTAACTTTAACTGTGTTTGTCGCAGATTTGCGAACCTCACCATTATAATAAAGATTTATAGTGTTCTCAATAACATAATCATCGGGACTGAGGGTGTTCATCTCAACCCCAACACCTTTTGCATATTTACCTGTTTCTGTCTGTGTGTATGAAACTTTACCTGTGCTGTTTTTAACAACTATCTTTTCTTCAATGGTAAAGTCCATATCAGCGAAAACCTTTGGAACGTCTTTAGCCTTGAATCCGTAGACATAGTCCTCAATTTCCTCATAGATTTCACCTGCGTCAAACTCAGTTTTGCCGTAAGGCACAGCAGGATTCTGAGCTTCAAAGTAAGGACTGAAAATGGTTATTTCCTCATTTGTGTAAAGGAAGTTTGCAGCTGTTCTGGTCTTATGAGAATAACAAAGTGCAGTATCCGCGAGCTTATAGTTTGCATTCTCGCCGATAGTTACGCCTTTTTTGAAGTGACCATTTACAAGTATAAGATTGCCCGTATTGTCGTATTTATATGTGCTGACAGGCTCAGCAAATTCACCGTCAAAAATACAAGTCGAACCCCAGTTTGTCAAAGTGTCTAAGAAATTACCTCCATAGACATATGTTACGGCAAACTTATCGGTGTGAACGTTTTCTTCAAATTCGCCACCGTAAATATAGAGCTTGCCCTGATCATGGTTAAAAAAGCGATCCCCTTTGAAAACACCATCATATATATACACTTTACTATAATTATACATGGCAACAACACCCATGCTTACTTCTTTGCTCTCGTAAATTACAGGACCATTTGACTCGAAGGTTCCGTATACACTAAGAAAAGCTGAGTCACCCTCATACTTAATTTTACCACTACCTGTTATTGTCAGTTTGCCAGTATTGGCAATGTATATACCGTAGCTATTTGTTTTTATGTTTAACTCTTTGCCGTTCATATCAATATTGATATTAGCCTCAACATGCAGACCACTTGAAAGTGTCATATCTGCACCGAGTCTGATGTATATATTCATATCGCTGTGAACGAAACCGAATAAGTCACTGGCAGTATTAGCGATATAAGGATCACTTTTTGTACCAGAACCTGTAAACGCTGTTTGTGCAACATTATCGGTTGCAGCTGAAGTTTGTATTGCAGCAATCGGAATAATGCTTAACAGCATAACAACACACAAAAGTAAACTAAGCAATCTTTTCATTACAAATCGACCTCGCTTTCTCAAGATTAACATTAAAACTCAGTAATAAGTCTTGCAACAAACAACTGAATCGCTGTAGCGTCCATAATAGAAACATCTCCGTCACCATCGGTGTCTGCTCTGCTAAGTTCATCAGCAGTCAGAATATCCAAGCTTGCAATATGAAGCTGAACTGCTGTAGCGTCCATAATTGAAATATCGCCGTCACCGTCAACATCGCCGAGTTTACCTGTTGTGCTTGCTTTTGTAATCTCAAACTCTTCACTTACTATAGACTTATCGCCATACACAACCTTTACTGCGATATAGTGACCTAGCATACTATTCTTAATTTCGTATGAATTATTCTTAGTTGTAGTTTTCAATCTACCATCATAAAACCACTTGTAAGTAACAGCACCATCAAAGTAAGCTTGCATAAGTTCATCATCAAGTTCTGCCATACGTTCAACGTCGACTTCAAGTTTACCGCCGGCAACAGCTGCACTGTCATCAGTGAAAACAACTCCGAGTGGGCACTCAAACTGAACACCAAATGCTGCTCTCTGCTCATCGTGGTTATAGAGAATTCTGTCTTTACTATTTACAGTTCCTGTTGGTGTATCAAAAAATGTGTATCCATCTGTTGCTTCAAACACTACGATACACTCATAGTATTCACCAGCTACAAATGTTTCGTTATCATCCATCAGATAATATTCACCATCGTCAGCTCGTTTACTCCAATCAACATCTACAACCTTGACGTGTTCTGTATCGGTAACAGCGTCAAAATCAGGTAACCTTCCGTGGGCAGGAGCATCAACTGTTGCGTGAGCCTCAAATATCTGATAGCCGTCCTTTACAGAAAGATAAATAACATTATTAGCCACCTGAACTCTTGTACCATTTTTGTCAAGATACAGATATTCATAAATTGTGTATAAACCTGATGTTGTCGGAACAAATGAGGCAGTTACATCATTTGTTCCTGCAATACCTG
>JAFUKO010000076.1 GCA_017473555.1 Ruminococcus sp.
ATAATTGTCGCAGGGTTAGAGTTTACGAGTACAACCTCGTATCCCTCTTCCTTTAACGCAAGACAAGCCTGAGTTCCAGCATAGTCAAACTCTGCAGCCTGTCCGATAACGATTGGACCTGAACCGATAATCAATACCTTCTTAATGTCTGTTCTCTTTGCCATAATTGTTCTCCTAACTAGCCAAGTTTTGGCGATAAATTTATACGAACAGGATTAGCCTTTATATACTATTTTTCCATTGTGAACGGTCGCTACACATCTGCCGTATAATTTTGCACCTTCAAATGGAGTAGCTTTACCATGTGATAAGAATTCATCAGGATCAACAGTAAATTCTGTATTAAGATCCCACACTGTAAAATCAAAATCACTATTGATGCCAAATCTGCTTCTTGGGTTATCACATAATAGTTCAACAGCTTTTTCCATTGTGATGATACCTTTTTTTATAAGGTGTGTATACAGTACAGGGAAAGCTGTTTCAAGACCTACTATACCAAATGCGCTCTTCTCTAAACCTCTGGATTTTTCCTCAACAGAGTGCGGCGCATGGTCAGTAGCTATCATATCAATAGTGCCGTCGAGTACACCCTCGATAAGCGCAAGCTTGTCTTCAGTTGAACGAAGCGGAGGATTCATCTTGAATTTTCCGTCTTCCTGTAAATCATTTTCATCTAGCACGAGATAATGCGGTGCAGTTTCACAGGTGATGTCTACTCCCCTGTTTTTCGCTTGTCTTATTATATCAACACTTTCTTTTGTAGAAATGTGGCATACATGATACTTGCCACCGATTTCTTCGGTTAACTTTATATCTCGGGCGATTTGTTCATATTCACTAGCAGAACAGATTCCCCTGTGGTTATGCTCTTTAGCGTAAACGCCATCGTGAATGTATCCGCCATTGAGCAGAGAGTTAACTTCGCAATGAGCAACAATCATCTTGTTAAGCTCTTTTGCTTTAAGCATTGCAGCTTTCATCATTTCATCAGACTGCACACCTCTTCCGTCATCAGAAAAAGCAATTGCCCCATCTGCCATATCTTCCATATCGGATAACTTCTCGCCCAGCTGACCAACAGTAATCGCACCATAAGGATAAACATCAATAACAGCGTCGTTCTTTATCAACTCCAACTGCTGTGAAAGATGCTCTTTACTATCGGGTACAGGATTCAGGTTTGGCATTGTGCAAACAGCAGTATATCCACCACGGGCTGCACTCATAGAACCGGACCTGATAGTTTCCTTATATGAAAATCCCGGCTCACGAAAATGCACGTGCACATCGCAAAAGCCGGGTAAAATTGTGAAATTAGAATTATTAAATTCGGCAAAAACTCCACCGTCTGACAAGCGACTGTGCATGTCAGATACAAAAGAGGAATTACCAATGATGTCAGCTTTAATTAACTTTGCCATAAAACATTCCTCCTATAATAAACAAAAGCCTTACACGTATGGTAAGGCTCAGGACACACAAAAACTCAGCACTACAGTGCTGGTATCATATTCACTAAATCTTACCGATCTCTCTGTATCGCTTTAAAGATTTTCTTAATTATACCACCACTGCGAGTTAGTGTCAACAAATTAAACAGGTTTTTTAGCGGATTCGACCCTTTTCACCAAAACTAATAAATATTAAAATACACATTGATAAACATTGTGTAAACTAACAATATTATAATTCTATTCGGAAAATTTAAGTAACAAAAATCAAGTATTATATAATATATGTAATTATAATACATTTATAAGTGCTTTTACATCATCTTCGGTTGTTGCCCAGCTTGATGCAAAACGAACAACTGCTCTGTTATCTGGCAATCTTTCCCAGAATCCAACTGAAACCACTTTTTTCAACTTTACATAATCATCATCGTTAAGAATGACAAATATCTGGTTAGTAACAGTTTCTATATAAAGCTGATAACCCTTTGATTTAAATGCATCACGCATCAAATCAGCCATATCAATAGCATGTTTGCTGATTTTAAAATACAAGTCATCAGTAAACAAAGTATCAAACTGCACACCAAGTAATCTGCCTTTTGCTAAAAGTGCACCGTGTTGCTTGATGCTTGTAAAGAAATGTTTCGGTGCATTATTGTGTGTAAACACAACAGCTTCGCCACATAAAGCACCAACCTTTGTTCCACCAATATAAAAAGCATCGCATAGTTTACATATGTCTTTTATAGTAACATCTGTATTTTTACTCATTAAGCCGTAGCCGAGTCTTGCTCCATCGAGATACAGCTTAAGCGAATACTCTTTACAGATTGCTGAAATAGCCTCTAGTTCACTGAGTGTATACAAAGTTCCGTACTCAGTAGGATGTGAAATATACACCATTCCCGGAAAAACACAATGATCGTGGTTTTCATCCGCATAAAACGTTTTAACGTATGATAATAAATCATCAGGATTGATTTTACCAAGCTCGTTTTTAAGAGTTAAAACTTTATGACCTGTAAACTCAATTGCACCTGCTTCATGAGAATTGATATGTCCGGTATCAGCACAAATAACCCCCTGATATGGTTCAAGCATAGTATCAATTACAATCTGGTTTGTCTGAGTGCCGCCATTGAGCAAGAAAATCTCTGAGTTATCACCACACAATGCTTTTATCTTTGCTTTTGCACTCTCACAGTATTTATCAAACCCGTAGCCGGTCAATACTTCCATATTGGTATCAACCAGTTTCTTCAAAATATCAGGATGAGCACCCTGTATGTAATCACTTTCGAAAGATAACATTTTAACACCTCAATTTCCTTATGTTGATATTATATTGTATATATCTTACAAATGCAATTGTTACTTGAATTTTTAACCCAAACAGCCATTGACTTTATCAAGCTAAAGTGCTATTATAGTAAAACATTGAATTTGTGAGGTAATTATTATGAAATATCGTTGTGAGTCTGTTGATAGACTGTTTAAAGCTATATTAAATCTTGAGAGTATTGAAGAATGTTACGAATTTTTTGATGATATCTGTACAATTAAAGAAATTCAGGATATGGCACAAAGAATAGATACTGCTATACTTCTCGCACAAGGCTACAGCTATCAGAAAATCACAGAAAAAGTTGATGTCAGCACTGCAACAATAGGCAGAGTGAGCAAATGCCTGAATTACGGTAGTGGTGGCTATAAAAAAGCTATTGAAAGACTTAACATTTCGGAGGATAAAGAATGAATACAAGCGATTTATCACTAAGTTTTAACGAAAAAGTAATATTTAAGCTCCGTGCACTTTACTCAAATTGCGGTTACTCTCAATACAATATGAGTAAATTTGAAGAATA
>JAFUKO010000077.1 GCA_017473555.1 Ruminococcus sp.
GTTTGTGAAAACTGCAGAGGTATTGAATCAGGCGAGATTTTAGATGTTGTTGAAATGGATGCCGCGTCCAACCGTAAAATCGACAACATCCGTGATATTATTGACGAAGTCGCATTCACTCCGTCAAAAGCTAAATATCGTGTTTACATCATAGACGAAGTTCATATGCTCACAACAGAAGCGTTCAACGCTCTGCTTAAAACGCTCGAAGAACCTCCTAAGCACGTTATTTTTATCTTAGCTACAACTGAGGTTCATAAGCTTCCAGCGACTATCACGTCACGTTGTCAGCGTTTTGATTTTCACAGAATCAAACCTAAGGACATCGCTTACAGACTCGGTATCATAGCTGAAAACGAAAACATTACACTGACACACGAAGCGGCTATGCTCATATCAGTTATCGCTGACGGTGCGTTACGTGACGCTATTTCACTGCTTGACCGCTGTATCGGCATTGCTGAAGATGAAGTGACCGCTGATATAGTCAGAGAAGCCGCAGGTTTAGCGAGCAAAAACTATCTGTTTGAAATGTGCACCTGCACTATCAATAAAAATCCGGCAAAAGCTCTTTCAATCATTGACAGACTCTACGGTGAGTCAAAGGATGTTGCTCGTTTATGCGACGAACTCATCTCACATTTTCGCAGTCTTATGATGATTAAGACAGTTAAAAACCCACGAGAAATGCTTGCTTTTTCTGATAGAGAATTTGAAGCAGCCCAGTCACAATGCGACTATTTATCGCTTGCAGATATTGTATACTCTATGGATGTACTATCACGTGCATTTGAGCGTATGGGCAAGGGTACAAACAACCGTACCGAACTTGAGATGGCAATCGTTAAGTTATGCTCACCTGAACTGGATTCAACTACCGAGGCATTAACTACACGTATCGCATCACTGGAAAAAGCAGTAAAGCTTATACAGAGCCAGAGTGAGAGTATTACAGCCACTTCTGTCTATACTCAAACTCCTGTCCAAAAGGTCGAAACAGCCACAGCTGTAACAAAATCGGAACCCGAGAAAACGACTGTGGAACCAATCGTTGTAGAAACAGAGAATGTAAAGCAGGAAGAGCCTACACCAAAACAAGTACAGGAAACTAAAGAGGACCTCCCTCCTGCTCCTGACATAGAGCCTGTTTCTACAGCTCAAGTTGATATCCCTCAACATGAAGACGTCGCTGCTCCTCAAGTTATTCCACAACCTGAGGTTGCACCACAGCCTGAAGTTACACCACAAGCTCCTGCTACACCTGCAGAACCACCTAAGAGAGCAGCGGTTGACTTAACCTCTGTTTATGAAAATGCGGTTCCTATGCTCGAGTGGCCTGATGTTATCAACCACTTAAAGCAGTATTCACGTGCTATATCTGCCGCATTCGAGGGTTCAAACGCTTATGTAAGCGGAAACTACTTACTGATTGAGGCCGACCAGGAAATTGCATTCCAGTTACTCAAAAAATCGTCACAGCGAGATAACATCCGCAAGGCGGTTTCTGAAATCACAGGAAAAACCTACAAGTTAGGTCCGTATAAAAAGCCAGAGGTTCAGGAGAAAAAAGACGATGTACTCAGTAACTTCATCACAAATCTCAAGAACTCAGGCATAAACGTTATCGAAGAATAAATCGTTATTAAGAAAGGAAGATATATATGAAAGCAAGATTACCACAGGGCTACGGCGGTGGCGGTGCAGGAAATTTACAGCAGCTCGCTCGTCAGGCTCAGAAAATGCAGGACCAGATGGCAACTGCAACAGAAGAATTAAACGCTAAAGAATACGAGGCTACAGCAGGCGGCAACGCTGTTAAGGTTACAGTTACAGGCGAAATGGAAGTTAAAGCTATCGAGATTCAGCCTGAGGTTGTTGACCCTGAAGATGTAGAGATGCTCTCTGACCTTGTTATGGCTGCTGTTAACGAAGCTCTCAGAGCCGCAAGCAAAGACAAGGAAGAAACTATGGAAAAAATCTCAGGCGGCCTTAACTTAGGTGCTATGGGCATGGGTGGTTTATTCTGATGGGAAGCTTCAATGTAGCTCCACTATCCAAGCTGATTGAGCAGTTTGAACGTCTGCCGGGTATCGGCTCCAAGACAGCACAACGTCTTGCATACTTTGTGCTTAATATGGAAAAATCTCAGGCACAGGAATTTGCAACCGCTATTATTGATGCACACGAGAAAATCCGCTATTGTGAAGTATGCTGTAACTTCTCAGACCAGGAGCTCTGCCCTGTTTGCAGAAATAGCACAAGAGATAAATCCGTCATCTGCGTTGTTGAAACTCCAAGAGATGCTATCGCACTTGAGAACACTCACGAGTATGACGGCGTATATCACGTACTTCACGGTGCTATTTCACCACTCAACGGAGTCGGTCCTGACCAGCTGTACATTAAGCAGTTATTAAGCAGACTTTCTGACGACACCGTCAAGGAAGTCATTATGGCAACCAACCCGACTGTTGAGGGTGAGGCTACCGCTATGTATATCAGCAGACTGTTAAAACCTATGGGCATAAAAGTCACACGCCTTGCATACGGTATACCTGTCGGCGGCGATCTTGAATACGCTGACGAGGTTACTCTGGCAAGAGCCTTAGAAGGCAGGAATGAACTTTAATGAAAGAAAGCATTAAAAGCATCGCTCAGAACAAAAAAGCCTTTCACGACTATTTCATTGAAGAAAAGTACGAAGCAGGCATTGAGCTATGTGGCACCGAGGTAAAGTCCTTAAGACAAGGCAGAGTCAACCTCAAGGACTCCTGGTGTAACATCGTAGAAGGCGAAATTTTCGTCAACTCGATGCACATATCTCCATACGAGCGAGGTAATATATTTAACAGAGATCCGCTTAGAGTCAGAAAACTTCTGATGCACAAGCGAGAAATCAATAAGCTCATCGGCCTTACAAAACAGGACGGCTACTCACTTATTCCTCTCTCCCTTTACTTCAAGGGCAGTAGAGTAAAAGTTGAGCTCGGACTGTGTAAGGGTAAAAAGCTCTATGACAAACGTGAAGCGATGGCTCAGAAAGCCGCTAAACGTGACATTGAACGAGCTATGAAAGAAAAGCAACGCAGTTGATGTTTAGCACCCATATTTGGGGATGTAAAGGTTTCGACGGGGATCACAAACCTTGGTAAGCGAGTAGTGGTGGGGCACCACTTTAAAAGCTCCAATCTTAAAAATAAACAACAACAATAAAGTTGCTTTAGCTGCTTAATGCAGCTCGCTCCCCTATTGAGTACCACGGCAATAGGCTGAGCGTCGACTAGTGGTTTCTGTGAACAGCCCACGCCTTTAAGCTGTCACACATAAAAGGCTACTAAATTACTAAGCCTGTTGATGGGCGTAGTAATGAGGGAATGTTAATACACCAACTGCACTCGGAGAAAGCCTTGGGGCGAGGTTTTCGGACAGGAGTTCGATTCTCCTCATCTCCACCAAAAAAGTCGCAATCGTATATACGGTTGCGACTTTTATTTTTCAAGCGTTACAGTATGAATTCACATAATGATACAATATTTACTATTATACACTTGCATGATATAATGCAAATAGAACTAATCTATCGTAAAGGAACCGTAGCTATGGCTGAAAAGAAATACATAATTGATAATGCCGAACTGATGGCAGAGTGGAACTGGGAAAAGAATAATGAATTGGGTTTTAATCCCAAAACATTAACTCTTGGTAGTGGTCGAAAAGTATGGTGGAAGTGTAGTAAGGGACACGAGTGGCAAACGCCCATATACAATAGAAGCAATGGAAAATGCTGTCCGTATTGTTCTGGTCGATATGCAATTAAAGGTGAAAATGATTTACAAACGATCAACCCAACTTTAGCGAAAGAATGGAACTATGACAAAAACAACGGATTAACGCCTATGGATGTATTGCCCAACAGTAATAAAATGGTATGGTGGAAATGTAGCAAAGGACACGAGTGGTATGCAAGAATAAACGGTAGATCTGGAGAAAATGGATGTCCGTATTGTTCTGGTAGATATGCCATCAAAGGTAAAAATGATTTACAGACGATCAACCCAACTTTAGCGAAAGAATGGAACTATGACAAAAACAACGGATTAACGCCCATGGATGTATTGCCCAATAGTAATAAAAAGGTATGGTGGATATGTAGTAACGGTCACGAATGGCAATCAACAATAGCAAATAGAAACAACGGAAACGGATGCCCATACTGCGCAGGACAATATATTATTAATGGTGAAAATGATTTACAAACTGTCAATCCTACTCTATCGAAGGAGTGGAATTATGAAAAGAATAACGGGCTACTTCCGCAAGATATGATGTCTAACAGTAATAAAGTTGTATGGTGGATATGTAGCAAGGGTCACGAATGGCAATCAACAATAGCAAATAGAAACAGAGGAAACGGTTGCCCCGTTTGTAACTCCGAGCGAAAAACTTCTTTCCCCGAATATGCACTTGTGTATTATCTTCAGCAATACGGTTTAGAGGTAGTGCATTCATATAGAGGAAAAGGATACGAATTGGATATTTATATTCCGTCTTTAAAAATCGCCATCGAATATGATGGGGGTTATTGGCACAAGCATAGAACAAAAAAAGACTTGGAAAAGAATTACAAGTGTAAAAAAGATGGAATAAAATTATACAGAATAAGAGAAGGCTTGTCATCACTAAATGACAGTTCTATAGATTATTTAGTACTGGAGAATCAAAAAAACTTATCAAATATCCTTAAAGAAGTATTAAGCGAAATCATTGGCGACAGTGTTGATGTTGACATAGAAACCGATGCTGTTGCTATAGACAATTTGCGTATGTTTACAGAAAAAGAAAATTCACTTTTGTTTTCCAATGCGGAAGTGGCTAAAGAATGGAATTATGAAAAAAACGGCAACTTAAAGCCAGAGCATTTAGTACCTAATAGCCATAAAAAAGTTTGGTGGAAATGTAGCAAAGGTCACGAATGGCAAGCTACAATAGCAAACAGAAATAAAGGGCGCAAGTGTCCATATTGTTCTGGAAAAAAAGTTCTAAAAGGCTATAATGACTTACAAACAGTTTATCCAGATTTATATAAAGAATGGAACTATGAAAGGAACAATGGATTAAGCCCCTCGGAAGTAACACCAAATAGCAATAAAAAAGTATGGTGGAAGTGCAACAAAGGTCATGAATGGGAATCAACTATAAATAACAGAAGCAATGGAAACAGTTGTCCGTATTGTTCACACCATAAAATATTAAAAGGCTATAATGATTTGAAAACAGTAAATCCAGATTTGGCTAACGAATGGAATTATAACAAAAACTACGAATTAACCCCCGCAGATGTAATGCCAAATAGCAATAAAAAAGTTTGGTGGAAATGTCAGAACGGACACGAGTGGCAAGCGACAATAGCTAATAGAAACAATGGTAATGCGTGTCCCTATTGCTCAGGTAGGTTTGTTGTTAAAGGCAAAAATGATTTGCAAACAGTAAATCCAGCATTAGCAAAAGAATGGAATTATAAAAAGAATAATGGATTAACCCCTGCGGATGTAAAACCAAACAGCAATAAAAAAGTTTGGTGGAAATGTCAAAACGGACACGAGTGGCAAGCGATGATAGGTAATAGAAGCAGAGGTCGTGGATGTCCTATTTGTAGGAAAAGAAAAAGTAATAATACTTAGTTTTTCACAACACAAAAGACTGTGCAAAGATATCATTTTTCTTGTACAGTCTTTTTTATTTCTATTCTGTTTTCCTTGGACAGTTATTTTCCGTACACTTGCTACAATTAACACCATCTAACGTACAGCAGAGTAAGTAATCACACTCATCACAGCAACATTCGATTATGTTTCCGTTTTCGTCAAGGTGTTTTCCGTTGCCTTTGCAGTCTTCCCCGTTGTTTCCTGGTGTAAGCTGTACCCCTGTAATATCTATAATCATATCATCACCGTATATTAGTTTAGATAATATCTATCTAAAAGTCAATAGATAAATTTTATCTATCATATAATACAGTTGGTGATTATATGGATAACAGGATTAAAGATTTACGAGAAGACCGAGACCTCACCCAAACACAGGTTGCAAAGGCTATCGGCATTACTCAAAGAAAATACAGCTATATAGAAACTGGCACTCAACAGCTTACTGATGAAATACTCGTAAAGCTCGCAAAATTTTACGGTGTTACTACTGACTATATTCTCAAATTATCAGACTAATGAATCTGTAATATTCAGGTGATTTTATGGATACACGAAAGGCAGTTGCGAACAGATTATTACAGTTATGCGAAGAAAAGAATCTATCTGTTAACGCATTAGCTCGAATCTCAGCTGTTCCGCCATCAACACTTAAGAACATCATCAACGGTGGTAGTCAGAACGCAGGTGTAGTTACACTCAAAAAGCTCTGTGACGGCTTGGAGATTTCTCTCTTCGACTTTTTCAACACAGACACTTTCAAAACATTAGAACAAGAGATAAAATAACTATCAGGGTATCGATAACGATACCCTATTTTTATATCTATACACTGCCACACGAAATCTTATTCCCTATATTAGAAAAAGCCACCTTGAAGGTGGCTTTTTTCTATTGCTGATCTATAATTTCAGTTTTTGTTTCAATCTCAGCGTTTTTATTCTCACGCTTATTTGTAGCCTCTCCAACAAGTGTGTAGATTGTTGAAGCTACAGGTACCGCAAGCAGCATACCGACAGCCCCTGCGATTCCGCCACCAATTGTAACAGCAGCGAGAATCCACATACTCGGTAGACTGACACTGCTACCCATAACTTTAGGATAAATTACGTTACCCTCAATCTGCTGTAAAACAAGAATAAAGATAAGGAAAATCATAGCTTTAACAGGACTTACGGTCAGTATCATAAAAGCACCGACGCCTGCACCGATAAATCCACCTACTACTGGGATAATAGCTGTAACACCAACAAGAGCTCCTACCATTGGTGCATATGGAATCCTGAGTATAAGCATACCTAACATACACAAAACGCCAAGAATCACGGCTTCCAGCGACTGACCTGATACAAAATTTCGAAAGTTTTTTCCCAGTATCTTTGTAGCGTGAATTGTAAAGTCAGCGATATTTTCAGGCACCCATACACGTACAAGACGTACAACCTGTCTTTTGAGAGTAGCTTTATTAAAAATAATATAAACAGCAAATACAATAGCTATAAAGAAATCGTAAATACCTGTCGCTACTGAACTTACGGTACCAACAGCTGTATCAACAATTTCACCGCCCTGGCTCTTAATCCAGTTTTGCAGAGTGCTAAGAGTTTTGTCCCAGTCGATATCAAGCAACAGCTTTCCTAGTGGCAACTGAGCTATTTCCTCTTTTGTCATACCGCTTATTCTGTCAATAAACTCAAGCGCTCCATCTACAATTACCGCAACTGCATCAACAAGTTCAGGTATTACCAACCATACAACGCCTGCTAAAATACCGAGTATAAGAATCAGCGAAACAGTAAACGATATTACAGTTTTTATCTTCGGGTTTTTGAGTTTCGTACTTTTTGAAAACAGTATTTTTTCAAAAAATCTCATAGGTACATTGATGATCAACGCAATTATTAGTCCGATAATAAGCGGCATTATAAGTCCTATTATCCACGAAAAAGTTTCACGTACCATATCTATGTTCTTTAAACCGAAGATTATCGCAATACAAGCCGCAGCCACACCGATAACCCAGTAGGTCAACCTTTTTCTTTTCTTAGGTGTTAAATCCAAAATACCATCTCCTGTATAAAAATCACACGAATATTATTTTTTATTCTCTAAAACAGTTTACTTTATTAGCCTGTTTTTTGCAATAGTTTATCATAATAATTATCGGATACTACTCTAAGTGTCACAATAATTTTTAAAAAGAGTATTGACAAATAAATTTTTAAACTGTATTATTGTACTAGTGAAGTAATACACTTACTTTTTTATGGAGGTGGTTTAATGAAATGGACTCTCGACAAAGCTAAGCCTTTGTGTCCACAGATTTGCGAACAGGTATGCTTGCAGATTGCACTGGGAGATTTTAAACCTGGTGAAAAGATGTTCTCAGTAAGAGAAACTGCTCTAAACGCCGGTGTCAATCCAAACACAGTTCAAAAAGCATTCGAAAAACTCGAGCAGGACGGAATCTTATATTCTGTAAGAGGCTCAGGCTGGTTTGTGTGTGAAGACATAACAAACGCAAAAGAGACCTTAAACAATCTGGTATATGACAAAACCGAAGATTATTTCACAGCATTAAACGCGTTGGGTATGAACAACGACGAAATCAAAAACTATGTTAAGGAGTGGGACAATGAGTGAACTTTTAAGATGTGAAAATCTCACAAAAAAATATGCTAACACCACAGCGCTCAATGGTATAAACCTTACTCTTGAGAGTGGAAAAATAGTTGGTCTTTTAGGTCCTAACGGCTCAGGCAAGACCACACTTATTAAACTTATCAACGGACTTCTGACTCCAACAGAGGGCAAAGTTTTAATAAACGGAAAAGCTCCGGGAGTAGAAACAAAATGTGAAGTAGCTTATCTTCCAGACAACTCATATCTCAACTCTTGGATGACAGTAAAACAGATTATTGAGTACTTCAAAGATTTCTACGCAGATTTCAGAGAAGATGTTGCTTACACAATGCTCAACAAGCTCAGCATCACACCTGATGTTAAACTCAAAACTCTTTCAAAGGGTAACAAAGAAAAGGTTTGTCTGATTCTGGTTATGAGCAGAAACGCAAAGCTCTATGTACTTGACGAGCCAATCGCAGGCGTTGACCCTGCTGCACGAGATTATGTAATCTCAACTATTATCAACAACTACAATCCTGAGGCTACTGTCCTCATTTCAACACATCTTATCTCTGATATTGAAGAGATTCTGGACGAAGCTATTTTTATCCAGAATGGTGACATTCTTCTCCAGAAAACCGTTGATGAAATCAGAGAAGAAAACGGTAAGAGTGTTGACGCTTTATTCAGGGAGGTATTCAGATGGTAAAGAAGTTATTCAAACACGAAATATACGCATATCTGCGTACTATACTCCCGATGCATATGATACTTTTAGGTATTGCAATTCTCGGAAGATTTATACAGTTATTCGAAAACGACTCTGTATCATACAGAATTGTGTTCTGGTCATCTGTAGTAGCTTTTATCATCGGTGTAGTAGTATGTATTGTACTTACACTTGTTTTTGGCATCAGAAGATTTTACTCAAATCTTTTCACCAGTGAAGGTTATCTCTCCTTCACACTGCCAGTAACATCAACACAGCACATCTGGGTTAAAAACACAGTTGCATTACTTGCTCAACTTGCAAGTATTATTATGATACTCATATCATGCTGTGCAATCACATTTGGTGATGTATGTGTAGAGGTTTTCAAAGCAATCGGTTATCTTTTCAAATTATCTTACACAGAAATCGGCTACCACACCACACTATTTGTTATTGAGTTTATCATTACTCTTGTTGTATCAATCGCTACTACATATATGTTGTTCTACGCTTGTATAGCACTCGGCCAGCGTGCCAAGAAAAACCGTGTCGCTGCTGCAGTAGGTGTTTTCTTTATCTACTACCTCATTATGCAGGTAATTGCAACTATCTTTATCATCATTGTTGCGGTGTTCCACGAACAGCTTTACATCGATGAGCTCATTACTTATCTTGAAAATCATCCGATATTTACAAATCACCTTGTATTCAGCGTAACAACAATCATCAACGCTATCGGCTTTGTTATCTTCTACGCTATAACAAAGAGCTCAATCAAAAACAAGCTTAACCTCGAATAACAAGGAGGTATTGACATGAAAAAGAATATTAAATTTTCAGTGCTTATTATAGCACTTCTTATGCTGTGTCTGTGCCTGACAGGTTGTTCCGAGCTTGACACAATGCGTGAACAGCAGGCTTTCTGGACAGAAAAAGGCAGCGTTGATTCTATAACCTACAATGAGGTTGAGTACAAGAGACTCCCTGGATACGACCCACCAGCTCCAACAGGCTACCAGTTTCAACCTGTTTTTGTAACAGATCCTGATGTACCAGTGCTTTTATCAAATGAGCTTTCTACATATATGAACTTAAGCGATGACGGAAATTTTCTCACAGGTTATGTATCTATGACTCCCGAACACGACGTCATCACTGTGTACTCAGCTATGTACTCAGCACTAAGTAATTCATACACCTCATATGAAGGTGGCGATGCAACCTACTGCAAAGCCGACATTTACGATGAAGTTGTAGCTAAAATCGAAGAAGGTATAAAATACAGTTCATATGGCTATGAATACTGGGTACTCGACGAAGAAACAGGTGTGCACGACTATAAGTATTACTTTCTTACAGACGAACAATCAGATGCTATCAACAAGGTAGTAGAAGAAGTAAAACCTGTACCGGAAAGTGAGATACCTTACAAAACTCTATGGATTGCATCGCTAGATAAAATCAGTGAGGATAAGTACTTTTCAAAGACCTCATACGAGATTTATTATGATGATTATCTAGAAATATATTATGTTGTATACTATTCTCCTAGCCTCGGAACTCATACACACTACGAAGTTCCAAAGAAAATGAATGATATTTTCGATGAAATATCTAAACAAGCTGTTGATAGTAATAATTACTACCTTGAAGACACCGAGATTTAATTAAAGGCAAGGTGCGATATGAAAAATAAATTCAAATTATTGTTACTATGTTTTGTGCTCATCATATGCAGTTTGCTGACAGGTTGCGATGCACTAGATGAAATGCGTGAGCACCACGCAACGTGGACGGTAGCAGGAAAAACAGATTCAATCACCTACAAGGGCGTTGAATACAAACAAATTGTGGCTTCTCCTCTACCAGACCCGATGTATATGAGAACATACGACACTATTTGCGTCACAGAACCTGATGTGCCTGTGCTCTTATCAGAAAGCAGAGCTGTTGTCCTCGACATCAGTGATAACGAGAACTTCATCAGCGGTGCACTATTTGACGATTATACCGCAGAGTATGATATAAATTCGGATTACAAATACGAATACAGTTACGAAGAACCTACACCGATTTTATACTGTAAAGCTGACATATACGATAATGTTATGACAGAGATTAACGAAGGTATTGAATACACAAGCTACGGCTTCGAACACGTCACAGGTGACCTAGGAGACAGAAAAACCGAGCTGTATCGTCTCACAGATGAAGAAACTAACGTTATCAACGACATTGCAGAAACTGAGGAGCCAATCATAAGCTATGAAATATCAGAAAGCTACGGCTACTGTTATATGTTCAGACTGCTTGAAGTCAGCGATGATGAACACTTCGCTCAAACAGCGTATGATGTCTATATGAACGCTTTATACGACTACTATCTGGTATATTATCCTGAAGATATGACTATCAGCAGAGCTTATAAGGTACCCGAAAAACACAAAGAAATTTTTGATAATTTCTGCAATATGGGCATACTGATGATGTAACACATAAAATAAAAAGAAGGCACTCACATTGTTGAGTGCCTTCTGTTATTCTGTGCATCATAAACCTAACGCATATTTAAGATAGTCAAAAGAATGTTCCCTGAGATTTTTAATAATTCTCTCAGTTTCCTTTTCAAACGGCTTAGTAAAATCCGTTGCGTTTAACTTTTGCTCACAATCAATCCATCTGTGAGATAAATCAAACAGCTCACAAATATCTTCAAGCCTGGAATTAACTTCGCCAGCCATAGAAACAGGTAAGGTAGATGTAAAAAACGGAATACCATAGTTTATAGCAAACGCTGTGCCATGGAAAGAATTTGTCACAACATATGACGCGTTTTTATAGCAAGCTAAAAACTCTGATGGTCCTGCATAAGAGAGATTTTTTCCTTGATGTAAAATGACCTGCTTTTTAGACGGCTTGATATTTACAACCTTAAGTCCTGTTTTCTGCTGTAATTTTGCGGTAATATCTCTCAAAAGCGGAGTTTCAAGCATATAGTAAGTAAGAATATATCCGTCTTTTGGAAGTTTTAAATCAGCGTCAGCATATTCATTCCACTCATCTTTTGTGAGCAAAAATGTAGGGTCAAGCACCGATATAGCTGATTTTGCCGACACATTAACCTTTTTTATCTGTGCCAAAATGTCGTGAGCAGTTTTTTCTCTGACAGAAAGTGCGTCAAATCCGCTGAAAAACGGAGCAATCTCCTCTACCCTATCTGCACTCAGCTTTCTCTCACCAAAAGACGATGCAAAAGTAACCTTACGCTTGTGTTCAAATGGTAAGAAGAAAGTTTTGTCGTCGCCTGTGATATTTCGATTAAAAAGCTGATCCGAACCTGACAACACCACGTCATACTCATGTGATGCTTTCGCTACATCATCAGCAGTCAAGCATACATCATCCGATACATTCATCAACGAGAAAAAACGTTTAAAGCTCTCAGCCTTACGCTTTGCCATATTAGGATAAAGAACAGCGTTAACAATTATCGACGCTATCTCCTTTGGAGATTTAGCATTAGTAAGTTTTCTGACGTGTAATGTACGTTCTATGTATTCAGGTCTGTAGTCTATCATCTCGGTTTCAACGCCGAGTTTTTTTATACCTTTTTCTGTTGCAAAAGCCTGTAAAGCTGTGCCGTAATTAGTAGCTCTGTGAAACGTCAGTATACCTACTCTCACAATTATCTCCCCTAAAACGTGTTGTGTTATTATTGTAAATTAGAATTATAAATAGGTCAAGTTAAAATACTGTAATAAAAAATCGGGAGACCCGAAGGTCCCCCGACATATAGGTTTAATGTTAAATTATATTGTTAAGCTACAACGTCGATTGGATCGTACTCGTACATAGTCTTGCGACCGCCGATCTCAACAGCAGCTTTGATTGTTACTGTACAATCCTTGTTAAAGCCCTCTACTGTGAGCTCTGTAACATCCTCTGTACCGTAAACATAACAACCCTTAGCAGTGTCAGCGAATACCCAGTACTTGTAACCGCCTTCTACAGGTTCCCAATCTACAACGAGATTGCCGTCAACCATAGTTGCATCAACTACGAGAGCATCTTCCTTATCTGTCTTAGCTGCAACTGCGATACTATTTCTGATCACACCATCTTCAAATAAGAATGCGATCTTGTAGTAGTAAGTTGTATCTGCTTTAAGGTTATTGATTGTGAATACGCCGTCTGTTGAAGATGTATAAACTTTGAGATTATTCACTGATGTACCATAGTAAACCCAAGCCTTTGTACAACCCTCAGCAGTATAGTTAACTGTAATTGAATTTGTATCTGAAGTGTAAGAAGTCTTGAATGTATAACCTGTAGTTTTAGCATTAACTACATCAGCATCAGCAGCACTTGTGATAGTGCCATCCTCAAATGATGCGATAACGTAGATAGTGTAATCAGTGTTTACTTTACGATTAGCAATTGTAAAGGCTGTATCAGTTGTCTTGCCGTAGCATACGCCGTTTACGTATACCCAGTATTTAGCTACGCCTTCAGCAGCATCCCAAGAAATAGAGATTGTGCTTGTTGTAGTAGCGTCAACCTTAACGCCCTCTACCTTTGTGATCTTTTCAACAGGCTCTTCTGTTGGCTCCTCTGTTGGTTCCTCAGTTGGCTCCTCTGTTGGTTCCTCAGTTGGCTCCTCAGTTGGCTCTTCAGTTGGCTCCTCTGTTGGCTCTTCTGTTGGGAAGATAACATCAATGTTCACAGAACCTACTGCATTACCATCATTCCATGTCATATAATAGCAAACGCCATCATAGAAACCTTCTTTAATGTCAGGAGTCTGATCTCTACTACCTGAACCATCGTCCTTGATACCATTGATAAGGAAACCGTCTACGTCTGCAGGAATTTCCATAAAGTAAACGTCATAAGTACCATCGTTATCGTAGAACTCCATATCTACGCCAGGATGTTCTGTGTCAGCTACCTGTGCGCTACCCCAGTAGTGGAGTTGTACGTCTGACCATAACCAGTTGTTCTGGAAGTATACTGTAATTGTATCGATAGGCTCTGTTGGTTCCTCTGTTGCAGGCTCTGTCTCTGGTACTGTTGGCTGATCGCCTGTAGCCTCTGGATCTTCTGTTGGATCTACAGGTACTTCATCAGGAACAACTGTGAAGTAGAAGTATGACCAAGCATCATTACCATCAGGTCTGAAGTAAACTTTGCCTGCACCTGCTTTAGCAGCGCCGATTCCGTAGTTGTCACCCTCGCTCTTGTACCATGTCTTGATTTCTGTACCATCGAAGTAAACAACCTTAATTTCGTCGCCCTCTACAAATGTGTAGCTGAGCATATACTCGCCAGGAGCTGCTTCGTTTTCAACGAACATTCTGTCTGCTGAATCAGCATCTACAAACCAGCAGTTCTCACCGTTTAATGTACCAACGAGGTAGTAACCTGCTGGAGCAATAAGCTCAGGCTCTGTAGGCTCTTCTGTAGGTTCCTCAGTAGGCTCTTCTGTAGGCTCTTCTGTAGGCTCTTCTGTAGGCTCCTCAGTTGGCTCCTCTGTAGGCTCTTCTGTAGGCTCCTCAGTAGGCTCTTCTGTAGGCTCTTCTGTTGGTTCTTCTGTTGGAATTTCAGGATATGTAACTGAAAGCTGTGAGTTATCAAGACCGAATGAGAATACATAATCACCAGCTACAGTTGTTGTAATTTTACAGTTATCACCTGTTGATGAGCTGAATGTAAGGCCTTCAACAGTACCTGTAACAGGTGTTGCACAGCTTGTCCAAGCACCCTCTCTTACTATCTTAAACTCATATGTTGTTTCAGCATCGAGTGTAAGTGTAAGATAACCTGTTCTCTCGCCTTCTGCGTTGAGTTTGAACTCATCTGCAGTTGTACTCCAACTATTGAATTCGCCAACAAGGTAACGATCTGTTGCGAGTGGGTCAACTGCAGGAACGTCATCAAGAGAAGCATACCATGTGCCAGCTTTTACGTCATAGTACTTACCTTCCTCAAGTGTGAGGTCGTCAGTCTTTGCACCCTTACCATTATCGTTGAAGATAATGTTGTTGTATGGACCACCTTCAATGTTGATGGCATATACATCAAAACCGTTAACAGTATTTTCTGTCTTGGTCATAGGAGTTCCCGGCCACTCAGCATCGTTGCCAGCATCGTTCCAAGCATAAGCTGAAACAGTGTCCCACTTAGCTGAGTTGATACAGTAAACAGTCATAGCAATAGGAGGCTCTGGAGTTGTTTCTTCTGTTGGTTCAACTACAGGAGCATCTGTTTCTTCCTCTGTTGGCTCAACGCCAGGATCTGTTGTAGGATCTTCAGGTTCAACGACTGTCTCAGTAAATGTTGTCCAACCAGATGTTGAACCGTCCCAAGCACCGGATGGAACTTTAAACAGATTGTTTGTACCATCGTACTTAAGGTCACCTGACTGATTCCATTTTGAATTCCAGTCGTTTGTAGTTGTAGCAGGGTTCATACGGCAGAAGATAACATTTGTCCAAGAACCGCTTGGAACTGTTACCTTGTAAATGCCAGCGTCATTAGGGCAAGCTTCCATACCAGCCCATGTGTTGCTTGAACCGAAGAAATAGCAAGCAAATCTTGCACCATCTTTTTCCCAGTTGGAATTCGGATCAAGATACAACACTTCGCCACCGGTCATAGTAACGCCGGTTTCTGCGATTTCAACGCTTCTCGCTGATGCTGCTACTGTAAACATTGAGAACAACATTAACATAGCAAGTACGAGCGAAAGAACTCTTCTTGTTGATTTCATAGTGATCACTCTTTCTTAAAATTTTGATGTAAAGTTTTTCCGGTCTTTACTCACAATAATTATACAACATCGATTTGTCGTTTTATAGTGTAAAAACCACCAAAAATCAGGCTTATTTTTTTACAATCCGTATAATTGCACAAATAAAATAGATTGTGTTTTGTGCAATTTAACCAATCGATAATTAAAAAAAAAGACCGCACAAAATGCGGTCTTATACACTATCAAGCTTAACAATCAAGACTTTTTCTTGCGCAGAGCCGACAAAACCATCGATACACTTTCCCTAAACACAGTAGTTCTGAAAAACAGCACTAACATTATAGCATTAGGTACAACGCACGAACACAGTACACCAATCACAAACGAAAGATATACATAAGTTACCGAAAGTGTATTTACAACCCACTGTGCAACAAAATATGTAGCAAAACACGACGATACTGTAACAAGAAAATACAAAAGTCTTGTAATAAGATACTTATTCATTTTTGTCCTAAACACATGCTTATATACAACATAAGGGTCAAACCATGTTTCTGTTAAAAGTCTTGAAACAGGGGTCGCAAGAAGAATACCGAATACGCCCCATTGAGCACCGTACTTCGAGAAAACAATTGCCAGAGTTATGGACAAAACAACATTGATCACCGCCATAACCGCCGGTCGCACTCTACCCTGTACAAAAAGCCCGTTAGAATTTCTGTACGCTGTATTTGGGTACTGCATAACACAAAGATAAAGGTTGAACACTATCACGATAACAGTAGGCATAATAAACAGATACTGCTCATCAAGCCATATGTACTCTATAAACGGATTCAGAATTGTAATAAGCGTTGCAGATACAAAATTACCTATCATAAACATTATAAAGCTGAGTTGATTATGAAGCTTATGAAGTCTCTCTTTAGTAGCAGTTACCGCAAGATTTCCGATACTAGGTACACATGATGCTGAAATCTGGCTGATAAGTGTATTGAGGGTATTTGTGATAAGTCTGTAATTTGACAGGATTCCTACAATTGTTGTCGGAAAAAACGCCGCTGTGACTATTGTATCAGTTGTCTGCACAGCCACATTACTTACATTATATATAGCAGTCGCTCCAATATCCGCCTTAATCTGCTTGGCTTCTTCCTTAGTGAGCGGACCTACAGCCTTTTTCCTGAGTACAGGGAACTGTCTTTCAGCAAGGTAGGAAATAACAATATTTTTAGCTAAGGTACATACGATGCTGAACACAAGGTACAACAGATATTCCCTGAATACGATAAGAATCAAACTTTCACAGACAACCTGTACTATTGTTGCAACTATGTTGACGTAAGATACAATACGCTTTTGCTGATTTGCTTCAAGTAAAGTTGCCTTATATATAAACAGATAAGACGACGCTGATTGAATAACAAAAAGTATGAATATCAGGTGTATGCTCTCTTTGATGTCCGGAACATCTTTAACCAGATACTGCAAAAACGGAAGCATAAGAATACCCGCAAGCATTATAACACCTGCAATTATCCTGTAAACCACCTTATAAAACTTCATAATACGAGCAATAGCATCTTCGTCTTTATTTGCAAGAGGTTTGTAAAGAGCAAAAGCAATTGCACGGTTGATACCAAGCTCAGCCAGCGAGAACATAAACAGTATATCATTGAAAAGACCGGCTACTCCGTTATACTGTATTCCAAGGGTATAAATAAATACAGTACGCAGAATAAACTTTGATCCCGCAGTAAGCAAGCGTACAACGATTTCGCTCGAGGCGTTTTTTATTGAATTTTTAGAACGTGATTCAGTATTCATTTTTAACCTCAGGTAATTATTATGGTTATTGTAAACAATAGATTTTTATGATATATTAATTAGAGTTAAGTAATGGAGGGATAATATGGCTAAAACAAGAAACGATAGCATTGATGTCGCTAAAGGACTTGGAATAATTCTCGTAGTAATCGGCCATGTTATGTCACCAGTTATGAGTGGTAACTCCATACTGGAATGGCTGTACTCGGTCATATATACGTTTCATATGCCATTGTTTTTCTTTGTTTCGGGTTATGTGGCAAAAAAACTTGTAACAAAACCCGTAGCGAAAACAGAACTTATTAAGCAACGGCTCTTAAGACTTATGGTGCCATACTGTGTGTGGGCTGTAATTTACTTGCCTATGAAGATAATTATGGCTGAACATGTACGTTTCTCAGATGAATACAAATGGTACTCGTTCTTTCTTGGAAACAATCCCGACGGACAGCTGTGGTTTTTATACGTTCTGTTTGTAATATCGATATTTATGATTTTCTTTGTAACGAGTAAAAACATCTCTGCTCTTACTATATTATTTATGATAGGCAGCATACTCGCTCCGCTGATACCATTCAGTATTGGATTCACAAGCATAACGCTGACTTTTTCTTTATATCAGGTTGGTTTTTTCTTTTTAGGAACATTAACTGCAGTTAAATTTGACTATAACAAAGTTACAACTAATATAACAGCATTCATAATCAGTGCTGTTGTGCTGGTTTCTTACAGTGTTGTACTATGGATAAGAAAAGAAGAAGTATGGTTTTTGCAGGCGATGGTTGCTTTGTGTGCAATTTACGTTTGCCTGTTTGTCAGCGCTCTTATCGCTAAAACAAAAGTAAAAGCACCTTTTATTTATTTAGGTAAGAAGTCAATGGAAATTTACCTGCTCCACGGGCCGTTACTGGTAATCGGCAGAATCCTTTTACCTGTAATCATACATAACACTTATGTATATTTACTGGTTTTAAGCTTAATTTCAATTGTGATTTCACTAGTAATTTCATTTGTCATCAATAAAATAAAAATCGCTAGACTACTACTCTTCGGTTCAAAATAAAACCAAAGGAGAAATAACCTATGATATGGTTATGGATAACAGCGGCATTGATACTATCCTATCTCCCGCTTATCAACAAAAAAATAGATCTGGCACATTATATGTGGCTGTTAATTCCTATAGATGCTTACGGCATCAGTATAGCAGGTGCCGTTGTAAAGCCGTATATGCTGTTTGCATTGATGCTTCCGATTATTCTATATGCCAGAAACAAGGGAACTGACTTTGACCTTTCTGCAAGCAAAGGTCAGCTTTTAGCAGGTGTAATCAGTATTCTGATAATAGTCGTTAACGTAGTAAACAATAACGATAACGCATATACCGTCAAGGCAGCTTTAATGACCTTTGTCGTATACATATGTGCCCAGCTTTACGCTTCCTGCACTGATAACCAAAACAATGAACAACTTAGTGATATGTTTATTGCATCATGTTTTGGTTATGGTATTGTTTATTTTGTCGCATATTTGTGTTTGATGAGCAACATCAATATCGGTGGACTTATTGCCAATGAACGTTCCCATGACGGCTTGTTTATGCTGCTTTCAAATATGAACCACGGGCAATATGTACAGGTCTATAGACTCAGAGGCTTTGCGTTCGACCCTAACACTATGTTTGTGCAGTTCATATTCGGCATTTGTGCGTGTGTATCAAGGCTCTCGAAAAAATTCAGTTTCTACTATGTTTTTACATTTATTATATCTATAGTATGTATCCTGCTGAGCAGTTCAAGAATGGGACTTCTGTGCTGTGTGATAAGCATCATCATTACAGCTTTAGTAAACACCAGTCAGGTTAAAAATGTAAAAAAGAAGATATTCAGCATAATCGGTATGCTTATGATATGTGCAAGTCTTTTGATAGCTGCAATCACAAGATGGGGACAGTCTGTATTATCTTCTCTGCTCTCCACTTATCAGAATCGTTCAAGCCTAACCGATGAATACGGAAGATTTTCCATATGGAAAGAATGCCTTGGCATTTACTGGGACAACAATCCAATGCTTGGTGTTGGTTTAGGACAGATGGACAGATACACAATGACCGAGAGAATGACTCATAACACATGGTTACAGTTTATCTGTGAATGCGGTCTTATTGTCGGCGGAATAACCGTAGCTTACTTTTTCACTGTTATGATAATCGGTTGGGCAAAAACAGGATTCCAACACAGACTCGACCCGGATAACACCTCGTATCTGTCACTTGTTATCGGTTACACCGTTACAATCATTTCGCTCTTGTCAGTTGATAACATAACCTGTAGCTATCTGTGGTTTGGTGCATTGTTATTGCTGAAAACAGCCAATTATGTACCACAGAAAACACAAAATATCAAGCTGAAAACACATCAAGAATCTTCTTAGTAAAATTATCTTTTGAGCACTCGGACAGTAAAAAGTCTGGGTGCTTTTCTTTTATCGCTCTGACATCTATGGAGGCGGTTTTCAAAAGTGTGTCAGCTATAACAGAAACGCTGGACTCTTTTGAGAACACCATACCGCACAAGCTTTTCTCAACTACTTCGGTGCAACCTGTTTTATCAATTGACAGCACAGGTACATCCTCCATAATAGCCTGAGCAGAAGCCAGTGAAAATCCTTCGATAGTAGAAGGCACAAACATTACATCAAAAGAGGCAACAATCTCGTCAATATCGGTCCTATAACCTGTAAAAACAATGTTGTCTTCAAGCGAATACTCCTTGATTTTTCTGTCGAGCTCTGCTTTAAACTCGTCATCACCCTCACGTACACTGCCGATTATAGCCAGTGACACATCATAGCCTCTGTTTTTTAAGTTATTTACAACCTCGATAGAAAGTCTCTGACCCTTTGTAGGAGTGATAAATCCAATCTGAACTATTTTAAGCTCTTTATCCAAAACAGTATACTCTTCACAGATATTTTTTCTTACAAGGTCTTTGCTTATAGCTTTGACAGGGTTATAAATAGTAAGTTTTTTATTATCAGCTTTACTGTTGTTAATCTGGTCAGCAACACAATCAGAAACCGATATAATTCTTTTAACGCATTTTCGTGAGCATAAAAAGTTCAGCAATTTAAGTGTCGCACCTGACTGAAACATATGATGCAAATGCCAGATAACCGATGTGCCGTTACCGCACATTGCACTCCACGCAAGGGCAGCAGGGCCCGGAGCATACAAAATATCAGGCTTAAGTTTTTTGACAATTTTTCTGCCTTTAATACTTGCCTTTACAGTAAGGTATAAAAAGCGCAAGAGCCCTTTAAAACCTTTTTCGCCTTTAGGCATAGTCTGGTCACCCATAAGAGTGTACTCTATATTTCTGATTTTCAGTTGTTCTGAGAGCTCGCCCTCTTCAGGAATTAGGAAATGAAGCTCATGATGAGGCTTAAGCACATCAACAACCTTAAGTGTCATCTCCTGTCCTCCGCCGATTTTAGCGAGAGTTTCCCATACTAGTATTTTACTCATTATTATTCCTCTAAAAAATTCTACTAAAGAATTATTCGAACACAGACAAAATGATATCTCTGATATCTGTCATTTCATACTGAGATTTATCTAGCTCTATGCCCTTTGCTGCTATCACCGCAGTTTCATAGCGATGAGCACCCGGAGAAAGTTTGTGCATAAAACCTTTTTTCTCAAAAAGCTCGTCACCTAAGTTCCAGTCAGCACCATACATCTCATCGAGCTGGAAAATAATCTCAGGATAGCGATTAAGGTACTCGCCGTGGTAGTGGGTGTTGGTACGCTTAATCCACTGGAAAGCAGGTGTGTGCTCATCAATCATCACCGTCTTGAGTTTTTCGATAATCTCATCGCACAAGGCGTCTTTTTTGTCATCATCAGCAATGACACGAATACCACCATAGCTGTAATTCTTTAGTGCTGACAAATCACTTAAATATGCAACTGTTTTATCCCAGTCAAAATCATTACCGGATGCAAAAATCCCTTTCCATACCGGAACTTTTCTGGCAATCGAAACCGCCCATTTTGGCAGACCGAATCTGGCTACAAAACTTAAAGCGAATTTCTTGATAAAGCCTTTAACCGAGAATTTCTTTTTCTTTTTATCAGAACCTGCTTTTGGTTCAAGATAAGAAAAACGATGGAGCATCTCGTTTACTCTGGCAACATAAACAGGACGAGCACCGTGACCGTGGTCACTAATAACAAGCAGTGGTGTATCAGGGCACAGCTCCATTATCTCTTTTAAATGCCTATCCATTTTTATATACAAATCACGAATAGCAAACATATGCTCATTTTCGCCAGGATACTCAGGGTGATTCTCGTCACAATGACGCCAGAAATCGTGACAAATACCATCAGTAGTGGAAAAGTACGAAAACAGAAAATCGCAATTCTCATTTTCAATCGCACATTTTGTCAGACGAAATTCTTCGTCCGATTTTTTAAAGAAATCTTCTTTTAAAGAATTAAGTTGAGATTCCGAGGTAAATTTGCACTCAGTACCAAGAATAGAAAAGTCAGGCTTATATAAAGACTCCTTGCTCTTTGGGATGACGTGCATTTCACCTTTATAAGGGCGGGTAATCATTGTGCCGTTAATCTCCCAACCCTGTTTAATATTCATCGGCAAAATTACAGTAGTGCTGTAACCTCTGTTATTAAGTTCATCAAAAAATGTTTTGCCTTTGAACACCGAATCATCAAACTCAAACGGCTTGTAGGAATTGTCCCTGTCCTTAACATTCACAAAGTTTATAATACCGTGAACTGTCGGATCAACACCTGTATAAATAGTAGACCACGCAGGTGTTGTATCAGCAGGAAAAACCGAGCGCAAACGCGGATAGTTGTTTTCCTTAAGCATTTTTGACAATGTCGGGAGCAAATCTTCATATTTTTTAACAACATCGAAATCCATTCCGTCGATGCCGATAACTATAAGTTTATTTATCATACAAACTGCCTTTCAATCAAATGGAGTCTATAGCGTCAATAACCTGAGCGAGCATATCTTCTTTATTTATGTCACCGCTGATAATTTTTGCATTATATAGTGACGCAATCTCGTCATACAGTGGCTGTCTGATTTCAAGATATAGCGGGTCAGGAATATCATCCTTTCGTGACAGACAAGTTTCAACCGGAGTTTTGATATAGATAATCAAATCAGGCTTTGGAGCGCGTCTCCATTTTTTCTTGATAGTATCTTTAAGAAAAGCAGTATCCTTGCCCAGATTTGCAGCATAGGTCACCGCATTGTCATAAATATATCTGTCAATCAGCAAAGTATAGCCAAACAGTCTGTTGAGTGTAATAGAAAAGAAAATCTGACACTTAAATTCAAAAGTAGTCAGTGTTGTAAAAATCTTGTATACACCTTTTTTCTCACTTTGCTTACGCATACTTTCAAGGTAAGATTTGTAGTCGCCACTATAAGGGTTTGAGTCCTTTTTTAACACAAGCTTTTTACCTAGCTTAATAAAAAAAGACATAACCTTGATAACATATGCAGCTCTGACTTTCTTAACTTTTACCCCACGACTTTTCAGCGTATCATAGGCATAATCGACTGAAGTCGATTTGCCCGAGCCGTCAAGGCCGATAAAACAAATAGACTTGTTGTTCATAATTTTACTCCGTATTTTTCAAAAGAAAAGCAAGCACATCAGCACTTACTTTTTCCCAGTTTTCAGGTTCATCAAGATAAGAAGAGTCACTCTTTCTTTCCTTTGCCATATCTATAGCATTCGAAAGCTCACCAACGTTATCAATCAACTCTACTGCTTTATCATCGTTAGTATTAATCAGTGATATTTTTGAAAAAGAGCGGTATGCCACAGTAGGAGTGCCGCAGGCGAGCGCTTCCATAACGGACAGCGGTACACTTATAACAAACTCGCTCGACTTAGTCGGAAAAAAGTATACATCAGCACAGTTGTAGTAATCTTCAATGTTTTTAACAAATCCAAAACGAAGATCAATTCCACCGTCTTTTAACGCTTTTATAGTATTTTCATCGTCAAACATTCCGCTTGCAACTACAACACAATGGTACTTTTTCTTGTCCAGTGTCAGCATTTCTTCAAGATATCTGCCACTCGAACAGTGTCCGACATGTAGCACAATAGTCTTGTCACTCGGCAACTGAAGCTTTTCGCACAAAGCTTCACGACCTGTTTTACTCGGCTTAAACTTATCGGTGTTAATGCCGACAGAAAACTTGTGAATAATATCGCTATCAAAAGAGTCCGCTACATCTTCATCACAGATAGTAAGGCAATAATCAACCACCTTGTGTTTTCGATTAAGATAAGCAAACGCATCACTCACAGGTTGAACACACACAACGCAGATTTTACCAATAAAAGGACGCACTAATCTTAGCATATAGTACACAGGCTTTGTTAATCTTGCAAAAACAAGAGTAATGTCACTTTTTCTACCTTTTCTTATAATAGAAAAAACATCCTTTAATCCTGAATAGCTGACTATATGCTGTTTTTCAAATTCTCTGGACAGGTGGGTAGCAACATTTCGCATACCCTCGTTTTCAAGTCCGTTGATTGTGCTGATAATATGTATATTCATATTTAAAATCCCATTTGTGATTTAAAATTTTCCTGTGCTTTTATAAGTGTAAACTTATCGTTTATAGTAGCTTTTGCTGAAGCTGAAACGCTATCCAGTGTGTCATCTGACAGCACCTCACAAAGAGCCTGAGCGATACTTTCAGCGTCATCATTTTTCAGCACATAGCCGTTATTTTTATCTTTGATAATATCCTTTATTCCACCGACAGGTGAACACAGTGCAGGAATCCCCATGCTCATACTTTCAAGCACGGAGTTTGGCATTCCTTCGGTTTTTGTCGGGAACAAAAGGAGTTTCCAGTCTTTCATAACTTCGAACAACTCATCATGCAAAAGCCACCCACGAAGTGTAATGAAACTCTCGGCGTTAAGCTTACTGATCAAAGCCTTACACTCATCATAAAGTATTCCGTCACCGACAATTTCAAGCGAATACTCAGGGTGTTTAGAATGAAACTCATTAAACCCTTCTATACTCTCTAGCACACATTTGCCCGATGCAAGACGGCACAGCATACCCACTTTGTTCTCTCTTTTTGGTGATACTTCAAGGTCATCGACATAAAGGTGAATTATCCTTGTTTTATCACTTAACTCAATTCCTCTGTCTGAAAGTACCGCCTTGCTTTCAGCACACACAAAATCAGCCTTACTGGCTAAAAAATCCTGACTTTTCTTTGTGGTCTGTGCTTTTTTTGAGGCATTTTCAAGCGATGTCATACCATAGAGAAAAAAGTATGTTTTCACTCCCTTGAGTTTACATAGGAGCATCGACGAAAACATCTTGTCCCCTACCCAGAAAAAAGCAGTATCGCCTTTCTTCAGAGTTATCATAGCTTTTAAAAAAACTTTAAGCTGAAACCATATAAAATTAATAATTCTTAAAACCTTGTTGCTCTGCTTTTTGTATTTTACATTTATGACGTTAGCATCTTCTGTATCATCGAGCGAAGATGAAATAATACTGATTTTATCGAAGCTCACAGCAATAACTTTTAGAAATTTAAAAGCTGAAATTTGCGGTGCTTTGCTTGGTACAGGGTTCATAAAAACTACAGCGTCAGCCATTGTACTCATCCTTTTTGAAGAGTGAATTTTTGAGTCGTAAGAACGCTTTGAGTGAGCGTTTTAGATCCTCAAAATCGGTTAACCCACGTTTTATACGGTGGCAGATATACCACGGGCGGAGGTAGTATTTTTTACGTGCGTGAGCACAAAAAGCCACAAGCTCGTCCGAGCTCAGTTCTTCTGTACTGATAACACAATTAAGGGTGCCATCCTCTTTGAGATAGTGTGAATAACCCTGCTTTATGTAGCCGTTTTCCTTAGCCCAGTTATATGCCTCAGTACCCGGATATGGTATAAGCGGGAAAAACTGCATTGTGTCCGTTTTAAAACGCAGAGCAGCATCAAGTGTACGTTGCATAGTTTCTTTAGTTTCGCCTTTATTGCCGACCATATAGCACGCATGAATCATAAGTCCTGCTTTTTTAGCATTTTTTATATAATTCTCAATCTGCTCAACAGTGATACCTTTGCGGATATTGTTGAGTATAGTCTGGTCAACACTTTCGATACCCGGAATAATGAGCTTGCATCCTGCTTTTTTCATTATCTGCATCGTCTCTAAATCAAGATTGACTCTGGCGTTACACAACCAACGGATTTTCTTATTCATTCCGCTACTGATCATTTTTTCACAAAACTCAACAGTTCGCTTTTTATTAACGGTAAAGGTGTCATCTTCGATAACAACCTGCTTCACTTCAGGGAAATTTTTCAGGATATATTCAAATTCAGCGATAACGTTATCTACTGAACGCAATCTGTATTTATGACCATGTAGAGTCTGTGGATACACACAGTAGTTGCACCTGGCTGGGCAACCACGTCCTGTAAAAATCTGAATCTCAGGCAACGCTGATGCAGGAAAAACGTAGTCATTTACGTCGAGATATTCTTTGATAAACTCTGATGCAAACGGTATCTCATCCAGATTTTCAATATGCTCAGCATCAGGGTTGTCTATAATCTCACCGTTTTTTCTGTAAGAAAGACCTTTTACTACGGATAAATCATCGTTATTATTTATGGCATCAGCAAGATTTTTAATAATAAAGTCATATTCTTTTCTCGCAATGCCGTCTATAGCTTGAGAAAATGTAAAAGTCTCGTTGACAGTTGCTGACGGATGAGTACCGACAAGCACAGTGAAACTGTCAGGATACATATTCTTGACCGCCTCACAGAACTCGCAGTCACTGTATATCGAAGGAGTACTGGTATTGAATACAAAAAGGCTTACGTCCTTACCCTTTTCCCTAATTATCTCAAGCGATTTTTCTTTATTTAGAAGCTTTGCTGGTGCATCTAAAAACTCCACCTCATAACCGCACTTTTTTGAGTAAGCGGCAGCATAGATGAGCCACAATGGATAGTAAAGCACTCCACTGTGACCGATGCAAGGACTCCTTGATTCTCTGGAGAACTTGCCGTATTCTGCTTTGAATGGTGGATTTATAAAAAAGATTTTCATTGTTAACCCCTGTGTATTATATTGAGCCGTGTTTTCTGATGCCTGAAATAGTGTAGAAAATCATATAGTAGGCTCTCTGAAAAACATTAAGTCCCATAAACTTGTAGACTCTATATGTCATAGCCATAGACTTAAATTTATTACCTGATTTAGAGTTACGATCTACACGATAAATAAGTAACGGTTCATTTATGCCCTTCGCTTTACCGCCGTGTTTAAGAATCGATAACCATGTAGCAAAGTCCTCGTGCATATCATCGTGCGCCATAGGAAATTTTAGAAGCCATTCTTTTTTTACAAGTGCCGATGAACATGAAATAACATTCTGTTTCAAAAGCTTTTTAAAAGATACCTCTTCAGGTACATAAAAAACAAACTCCGACTTAATAGAATTTGTATCAACAAAACCGCTACCTGTATAGCACACAGCTATATCAGGATATTTGTTTATAAGGTTGATTTGTTTTTCCAGTTTATCGGCAGTCCACATATCATCACTGTCAATAAACGCAATATAGTCTGACTTTGCTTTTTTTACACCAAAATTGCGAGTAAAGGACACCCCTCGGTTTTTGTCGTTTCTAAAAACCAGAACTCTGCTGTCCTTTTGCTCATACTCTCTTAAAATCTCAAGCGAATTATCGGTTGAGCAATCATCAATCATAATTAACTCAAAATCAGAATAGCTCTGGGATAAAACAGAATCTATAGTCTGAGATAAAAAACGCTGTGCGTTATAAATAGGCATAACGATACTGATTTTGCTTACTACGTTTTCCACTCAGGATACTACCTCCTCATAATAGCTTGTGTAGTAACCCTTTCCGTAGGTTTTTTTGTAATACTTTTTGTAGTAAGAATCTCCACGCTTACCGCTGAAATTAAGCACTGCACCCAAAATTTTACATCCGCTTTTTTCAAGTTGAACCTTTGTGCGTTTAGCTTGTCTGTATCTTACTCTGCCCGCACTTATCACCATAACAGCAGCATCGCAATACTTTGCAATAACAGCACTGTCGATAACAAGTCCGAGAGGTGGTGTGTCTATAATAACGTAATCGTACTCTTCTTTCAGCGAATTCAGTAATTCTGCAAATCTTTCACCCATCATAAGGTCAACAGGATTCGGGCAGTGAGGCCCGGACACAATAATGTCAAAATTCTCATACTGTGTGGAACAAATAACCTCTTCCTTTTTTCCAAGACCGGTAAGATACTCACTCAGCCCTTTAACGCTTCTGGCATTGGAATAGTTTGAGCTAACCACAGATTTACGTAAATCGCAATCAACATAGATAACCTTTTTGTTTATATCCGAAAGGGCTTTTGAAAGCATCAGAGAAACAGTTGTTTTGCCTTCGTTTGCATCACAACTTGTAATATTTATAACCTTGTATTCGCTACCGCAAAACTGAAGATTTGTTCGCAAGGTTTTAAACGACTCATTCACAAAATAATTATCAAGTTTGTTGAGTCTGAGTTCAATATTAGGCATTATCTGTTCCCCCTTCCGTTTTTTGAGTAATATCTATAGCGTTGAGCACCTGCTCTGCCATAATATGCATCTTTTTTGTTTACCGGCTTTTCCTTGTCCATATTCGGTACAAGCGCAAGCACGCTAAGTCCGAGCTGCTTCTCCAGCATATCAGGGTCCGAAATCTTGTCGTCAAAAATATAAACCAACACGAAAACAATATACGTCATGATGAATGCTACCAATGCAAAAATCACCGTTGTGTATGAATACTTAGAATTACTAGGAGTATCAGACAGAGTTCCCTCATCAACAATGTTAACCTGATTAAAGCCCATAAGACTGACAATTTGTTCCTTACCGATTTCGCATATAGAGTCAACAATCATCTTAGATTTTTCAGCGCTATCGGACACCACAGAAATCTCCAGATAACGTGTGTTTGTCGGGTTAGTGATTGAAATCATTGAGTTGAGTTCGCTGTATGTATACTCAAGTGAACACTCATCAATAACCTGATTTAAAACCGTGCGACTTGTTAAAAGCTTTGTACAGTCACTCACAACACTCAACGCAAGGTTGAAGTCAGAGTTATAGTCAGAACTATTCTCCAGATCATCATCCTGCCTTAAAATATAAATTGAGCCCGTAGATTTATACAGTGGCTCATATGTAATATAGTTAAAAGCAAACAGAGAACCGCCCACAATCACTGCTACCAGAATCATAACCCATAGCTTTGATACAAAGAGATAAAACAATTCTCTGAACTTAATCGAGCTCTCGTTGTTATTCTGCATAATAACCCCAATCCTTTCGAAACTATCAAAATCAAAAAAGTGTATACACACACTCTCTCATTATACTTATACATTATAAATTATATCAAAACACATATATGTAGTCAATAAATTTCGGAACTTCACACCATTTTCAAAGCGATATTTTATCCATACAAAAATCCTTTCATAATACTGTGAATTTTTCACATATAAATCAGTTAAATAAACAATTACATTGTGTTTACTTTAATTGACATTTAAAGTCTCAGGTTGTATAATTTAGGGTGTTTATTGTGAATAACTATGCCATATTTTGTGGTCTTAAAATCACCACACCATTTACTGAAAGGACGTAAATATGAAACCGATTACACAACAAGTTACTTTCAAGAATCACGACGTTGTCAACAAGGTGAGAGCTGACCTCTTAAAAATCATAGATGACATCTGCCTTGAAAACAATCTTTCATACTTCGGATTCAGAGATCTGCTGATTGGTGCAATTCATTACAACGACTTTATCCCGAATGGTCTTAAGTCAAAAACCGAAATCGGTCTTATGAGAGAAGATTACAACAAACTGTGCGAAATTCTCTACAAAAAAGAGAAAGAGCTCGATATCCAGATTATCGACCGCTACCCAAGTGGTGCAAAAGCTCTCATTATGACTATCGCAAGACCTGTTGTTATCGAATCAGAAGATGCTGTTATCTCTGACCTTGCTACAGTTGAAATCAGTGCATTTGACTATCTGCCAAATACAGAAGCTGAACAGAAGATGTACTTGAGAAAAGTCGCTTCTCTTCGTGATAAATACAACAAAATGGTCAATCTCACTCCTCCGGCAACAACTGTTCCGATGAGTCTGAGAAAGGTGTTCAATCTTTTCTGGGGTACACTGTGCTATGGCACTAAAAATCCTAAGAAGACATACCGCAAGTTGCTCAAAACAGTTCAGAAGTACCAGAACACAAAATACATCACTCGCCTTATTCCAAGACGAAGTGTTATGATTGAATATGACAAGGTGTTCCCTACACAGCGTATCAAGGTAAATCACGCTGAGATCAACATTCCTAACACCTACAACAAATGGACTGTTGAAATCAACGATGCGTTGATGGAACAGACACGCACAATTCAAAAAATCGACCTTGTTCTTTTAAAAGAATTCGACAGAGTTTGTCGCAAGATTGGTGTAGGCTACTTTGTATGTGGTGGCACAATGCTCGGTCATATACGTCACGATGGTTTCATTCCATGGGATGACGATATCGACGTAGGAATGCTCAGAGCTGATTACGACAAGTTCCTTAAAGAAGGCGGTAAATACTTAGGCGAAGATTTCTTCTTACAGACAAGAAAATCCGACCCTAAAATTCCTTACCTCTTCTCTAAAATCCGATTAAACGGAACATCGTACATTACTAACTACAACGAGAAGCGTGACTTCCACAAGGGAATTTGTCTTGACCTCTTCCCATTTGACTACATTCCTAACTCACTCAATGAAAGACAGCGCTTCAAAAATAAAGTTCTTTTCTGGTCAAACATTCACCACAAGGTCATCAACCGTCACAAAGAAAAGGCTATTTACGACGAAAAGCCTGCTTCACTGTATGAGTGGTGGGCAAGAACTTACAATGAGTTCAGACGCAGACTTGTACACCTTGTACCGCTGAAACTGACTCAGGCTCTTTACATCAAAAAGGCAACTTACTATAATTCAAAAGCAGAAGAAATGGGACTTACAACAGTGGCTTCATTCCTTCCTACCTACACTTACGCTGATGTCAAAGATATGATTCCGTATCAGGATATCGACTTTGAAGGCATTAAAGTTATGGCTTTGAAAGATATGGATAAGTTCCTTACAATGCAGTACAACGACTATATGAGACTTCCTCTGTTACACCAGCGTGTCGGTCATGACCTTGTTTCATGGCACGTTGACGAGGAGATTGCTAAAAAGTATCACATTTACGACGATTAAAATCTAATCAAGAGGTAAACTTATGAATACAGTTCTTTTAATGATGGGCGGAAGCGGTACAAGATTTGGCGCCGCTATTCCAAAACAGTATATCAAAGTAAACGACAGACCAATTTTCTCATACATCCTTGAGGGTTACAACAAACTCGACTGCGTTGATAAAATCATCATCGTTTCTCACGCTGACTGGGTAGACTATGTAGAAGAAGTTGCAAAAGAAATCGGAGCTGACAAACTCTACAAGGTTGTAACAGGCGGTGACACACGTTCTGATTCTGTTAAGAATGGTCTTATCTGTGCAAGCGAGTATTCAAACGACGATGATGTTATTATGATCCACGATGCTACTCACCCTTATGTTGACAAAAAGGGCACACAGGAAGTAATCGAGGGTGTTAAGGAGTTTGGCGGTGCGACACTTGCATCTTTCAACTATGACACTGTTTACAAAATGGACGATGACCACATCCTCACAAATATTGAGCCTCGTTTCAATATCGTAGCAGGTGCTTCACCTGAGGCATTCACTTTCAGAAAAATCTACGATATCTATATGGGTTCTACAAAAGAGGAGCTTGATAGCATGACGTCAGCAGGTGCTATCGCTCTTCACTATGGTATCAAAATGAAAGTTATCAAGGCTAACGTGATTAACCTTAAAATCACTTACGCTGACGATATGGATTTATTCATTAAGCTTATCGACAACTACTTCTTCCCAAAGGAGGAAAACTAAATGAGAAACAAATTACTTGACGTTTTGGAAAAACGCACCTTAGGTATCCACTGTGGTATTCCATCATTATGCTCAGCTAACAAAATTGTTATCGAAGCTATTATGGATCAGGCTAAGCGTTTTGACGATACCGTTTTAATCGAAGCTACTTCAAACCAAGTAAACCAGTTCGGTGGTTATATGGATATGACTTCCGTAGATTTCAGGGAGTATGTTTACAAAATCGCTGACCAGATTGGTTTTGATAAAGATAAAATCATCTTAGGTGGCGACCACTTAGGTCCGCTTCCTTGGTGCAACTTACCTGCAGATGAAGCTATGGAACACGCTAAAAAGCTCGTTTACGATTGCGTTATGGCTGGGTATACAAAGGTTCACCTTGACACAAGTATGAAGCTTGGTGATGACCCGATTGACGAAATGCTTCCTAACGAAGTTATCGCTGAGCGTGGTGCTATTCTTTACAAAGAATGTGACAAGGCTTATCAGGAATTATTAAAAGAAAATCCTGATGCAGTTCACCCTGTTTATATTATCGGCTCTGAGGTTCCTATCCCTGGCGGTTCTCAAGAAGAAGAGGACAACCTAAAGGTCACTAACCCAAGAGATTTCGAAAGCACAATTATGGCATACCGCAGAATGTTTAATAAGCTAGGCTTAAAAGATGCCTGGAACCACATTATCGGTATTGTTGTTCAGCCTGGTGTAGAATTTGGCAACACCGATATTCATACATACAACCGTCTTGATGCAGTCAAGCTGTGCAACCGCTTAAAGAAGTATCCTGACATCGTATTTGAGGGTCATTCAACTGACTATCAACCACCTGTAAAGCTCAGAGAAATGGTCGAAGACGGCATTGCTATCATCAAGGTAGGTCCTGCTTTGACTAACGCTGTAAGAGAAGCTATCTTCGCTCTCTCTATGATTGAAAAAGAGCTTATCGATGACGAATCACAGCGTGCAAACTTCATCGAAGTTCTAGAGCAGGTTATGATGGATGAACCTTCCAACTGGATCAAACACTATCACGGCACAGAGAAACAGCAGGCTATCGCCAGAAAGTACAGTTTCTCTGACCGTTCAAGATATTATTTCACACACGAGAAAGTTCTCTATGCTCAGGAAAAACTGTTCGACAACCTTTCTAACGTCGAAATTCCACTTCCTGTGCTCCACCAGTATATGCCATTACAGTATTCAAAAGTCAGAGATGGTAAGCTCGCTTGCACTCCACGTGAGCTCGCAAAAGATGCCGTTGTATGCGTAGTAGAAGACTACAACTACGCTGTTAAGTGCAACTATATGGCTAACCCTATGATGTAATCGAAAGAAGGTTTTTTACAAATGAAAGCTGCTGTTTTACACGCTAATAAAGACATCAGATTTGACGAAATTCCAACACCTGTAGTAGAAAAAGGCACTGTACTTGTTAAAGTAGTAGCAACAGGTATCTGTGGTTCTGACCTTCCACGAGTTCACGACCACGCTGCTCATAACTACCCTATCATTTTAGGTCACGAGTTTTCAGGTTATGTTGCTGAAATCGGCGAGGGTGTTACTTCTGTTTCTAAAGATGACCATGTTGTTGGTATTCCGCTTGTTCCTTGTATGGAGTGTGAGGACTGCAAAAATGGCAACTACTCACTTTGCAAACACTACAGCTTTGTAGGCTCACGTCAGAACGGCTCAATGGCAGAATATGTACTCTTACCTGAGAGCAACGTAATGAAGATTGATAAGTCAATTCCTTTCGAAGTTGCTGCTTTCTTCGAACCATCAACTGTTGCTATCCACGCTTTGTATCAGGCTGACTATAAAGACGGCGGCACTGTTGCAGTATTGGGTGGCGGTAACATCGGTCTTTTCACCTTACAGTGGATTAAAATTTTCGGTGCAAAAAAAGTTGTCGTAATCGATGTTGACCACGACAGATTAAAGGATTCTTTAGATTTAGGTGCTGACGCTGTCGTTGCTCTTTGCGATGAAGACTACAAGGAGCAGTTAAACGCACTCACTGACAATCGTGGTTTTGACTACGTATTTGTGTCCACCGGTTCAACCGATGCTATGAAGCTTGCTTTCGAAATTGCAGGCAACAAAGCTCACCTTTGCTTCATCGGTACTCCTACAAAGGAGATGACTTTCTCTGTTAAAGAGTGGGAGAATATGAACCGTAAAGAGTTCTATCTCACAGGCTCATGGATGTCATACTCAAAGCCGTTCCCTGGCAAAGAGTGGGAAATGACAGACAAGCATTTCGCAATCGGTGACTTAAAAGTTACTGACAGCATGATTTTCGAGCAATATCCACTTGATAAAACTATGGAGGCGTTCAACCTTTTCACTATACCTGGCAAGGTAAAGGGCAAGGTTCAGATTATCGACAAATAATCTATTGAGTGTTATGGCTAGTAATATTAAAGAGCGTATCTACAAATTTGATAATATCAAGCTACTGACTATCGTACTTGTTGTTGTCGGCCACGTAATCGAAGGCTACGTTGACAAGTCCGATATGTTCAAAAGCTTATTCATATTCATCTATTCGTTCCATATGCCGCTGTTTATTTATTTGAGTGGTTTGTTCCAGAAACGTTTTTCTGATGAAAACAAACTCAAAATAAACAAGATTGCATTTTATGTAACTCTGGGCTTTTTGCTTAAAACCATTAACGCCCTGGCAAAAATGGCAGACGGCAAAAAGTTCTCCATCGACTTCTTTGGTGGAGCGAGTATAGACTGGTATCTGTTTGTGATGTCGATGTTTATGGTGACAGCGTACTTAACCAGAAAGATTCATCCTGCTGTTATGCTCAGCGTATCAGCTGTTTTAGGATGTGTAAGTGGTTACTTTGATTTTATCGACGACACGCTTTATTTATCCAGATTCTTTGTGTTCCTGCCGATATACTTACTCGGCTATTATATGACACCACAGCTTCTCATTAAGATTGAGAAAAACTATGTAGTCAAGGCCGTAAGCGGAACATTTATGCTGTTGTACTTTGTTCTGTGTTTCAGAAATCTCGATTTGATTTACAAATTAAGACGACTGTTCACAGGAAAAAATCCGTTCTCGTCAGTACCTATAGACGGTTGCGGTTTTGAGCACAGGCTGATGTGCTATGGCATCTCAATTATGCTATGTATGGCTGTATTCTGCTTTATACCTAACATCAAAGTGCCGATTCTATCAAATATGGGAGCTAACACTTTGGCTGTATATTTCTGGCACAGACCATTACTTTATCTTTTAAGTGCAACACCGTTTTTTGAAATAATAATCAATCTCGGCGATCCGCTGTACAAGATAATACTCTTGAGCTTTGGTGTAATACTCGCACTCGTGCTTTCATTCAATGTGTTTATGAAACCGTTAAACACTTTAGGAAAGCTCATCAACAAACTCAGTCCACTTTGGTGTTATGTATTAATATTCGCACCATTCTTTGTGGGATTGCTTACTATTATTAATGAGCTTCCCTCCTACTTCTCATATCTTTTGAGTAAAATCAAAAACTAAACATACAAAAACCGCACAGTGCAAATCACTGTGCGGTTTATTTTTTATAGCATTAAATCATATCAGCAATATCATAGATAAGTCTTTCTGACTTTTCCCAACCAAGACAAGGGTCAGTGATACTCTTACCGTATACGCCATCATCTACAGACTGATTGCCATCCTCAAGATAACTCTCAATCATAAAGCCCTTCACCATTGCTTTTATATCGCTGTTGTGACGTGCAGAGTGTAAAACTTCCTTACAGATTCTGGACTGTTCAAAAGGATTTTTAGCGGAGTTAGAGTGGTTAGCATCAACAACAAGTGCAAGATTCTCAACTCCACGCTGAGCATACATCTCGTGCAGTAATTCCAAATCCTCGTAGTGGTAGTTAGGCATCATCTTGCCGTGCTTGTTGACATAACCTCTTAAAATCGCATGTGCAAGTGGGTTACCTGATGTCTTAACCTGCCAGCCTCTGAACACGAATGTGTGTCCATGCTGAGCAGCCTCAATAGAATTAAGCATAACCGAGTAGTCACCGCTGGTAGGATTCTTCATACCTACAGGAACTGTGATACCGCTACTTACTAATCTGTGTTCCTGATTTTCAACAGAACGTGCACCGATAGCAACATAAGACATAAGGTCATCAAGATAGCGATAATTCGCCGGATAGAGCATCTCGTCAGCTGTTGACATACCATACTCCGTTAGCACACGTGAATGGAGTTCACGGATGGCTAAGATACCCTTGAAGGTATCCGGCTTTGAATGTGGGTCAGGCTGGTGGAACATACCTTTGTATCCACTACCGTTAGTTCTCGGCTTGTTTGTATAAATTCTAGGAATAAGAATCAGCTTATCTTTAACTTCCTGCTGAACCTTATTCAGCCTCTCAACATATTCAAGTACCGCATCTTCTCTGTCAGCAGAGCAAGGACCGATAACAAGAACAAGTTTATCAGATTCGCCTTTAAAAACCTGTGCAACCTCTTTATCAATCTGTTCTTTTCGCTCTACAGCCTTCATAGACAGCGGATACGCTTCTTTAACTTCCATAGGTATAGGGAGTTTCTTTTCGAAAATCATTGACATTTGCATTCCCTCCAAACACAAAAAATGATACCGCAAAACCAGCTGTTTGTCAATAATTTATCAATAACAGCTATGACTCTGCGGTATTAAAATCATCTCATTAACTTGTCCCACAAAACGATATCACCACTACTAAGGGAGCGTTTTACATCAATTACACGTTGGTTTTTACTACCACGAAATTGCAGTGAAATATCCTTTTGCTCCTCAATATACGGACCATCAACCAGTACATCAATGTATGACAACATCTCGTCTGTAAACTTACCCCTCGCTCTGCTGACAGATAAAAGGTGTTTGTCAAAAAGGTAACCTGTGTAGCACCAGATATCTTTATTAGGGAACCTTGCTTTAACTTTTCGTAAAAACAAGGTTAAAGCCTCCTGATTTTCTATCTCAAATGGCTCGCCACCAAGTAGCGACAAGCCATTCACAAAATCAGGCTCAAGATATTCTAAGATGAGTTTTTCTGTTTCTTCGGTGAATTTTTCTCCATAAGAAAAATCCCACGTTTCTTTATTAAAGCAATTTTTACAATGGTGAGTGCATCCCGACACAAAAAGTGACACTCGTACTCCAACACCATTTGCAATATCTCGTTTTTTGATTGTTGCGTAGTTCATCAGATGTGCAGCACTCTTTCCTGAATTTCCTGAGTTCTGCCCTGATTCCAGTACTGAGTACCAATGTAACCGCAAGTGCGTCGAGCAACGTTCATTGTGTCCTGATCACGGTTGCCACAGTTAGGACACTCCCACACGAGTTTTCCGTCATCTTTTACGATTCTGATTTCACCATCAAAACCGCATTTCTGACAGTAGTCGCTCTTGGTGTTAAGCTCTGCGTACATAATATTATCGTAAATGAAACGAATAATCTGAAGCACAGCATCGATGTTCTGTTGCATATTAGGAACTTCAACGTAGCTGATAGCTCCGCCTGTAGAGAGAGCCTGGAACTTTGACTCAAACATCAGCTTATCAAAAGCGTCTATCTCTTCAGTAACGTGCACGTGGTAGCTGTTAGTGATATAAGCCTTGTCGGTAACACCCTCGATAACGCCAAAGCGTTTCTGCAAACATTTTGCAAACTTATAGGTTGTACTCTCAAGAGGTGTACCGTAAATACCAAAGCCGATTGTAGTTTCAGCCTTCCATTTATCACACGCCTTGTTCATATATTTCATTATATCGATAGCAAAATCAGTAACAGACGGATCAGTGTGTGACTTGCCGGTCATATAGCGAACACACTCACAAAGTCCTGCATAACCGAGCGAAATTGTAGAATAACCACCGTAAAGAAGTTTGTCGATAGGCTCGCCCTTTTTAAGTCTTGCAATAGCACCGTCCTGCCACAAGATAGGTGCAGCATCAGAAAGAGTGCCTTTTAATCTATTGTGACGGCACATCAAAGCTCTGTAGCAAAGTTCAAGTCGTTCATCAAAAATCTTCCAGAACTTATCGATATCCTTACCACTTGAAAGAGCGATATCAACCAGATTGATTGTTACAACGCCCTGATTAAATCTGCCGTAGAACTGATACTCACCTTTGTCGTTCTTCCATGGAGTAAGAGCACTTCGACATCCCATAACAGGGAAGCAATTGCCCTCTTTAAGGCTCATCATAACCTTTTCAGAAATATAATCTGGCACCAGACGTTTTGCTGTACATTTAGCAGCAAGCTCTGTTAAGTACCAGTACTTTGAGTCAGGTGTGATATTGTCCTCCTCAAGAACATAGATAAGCTTAGGGAATGCAGGAGTAACATAAACACCCTTTTCGTTCTTAACACCCTGATACCTCTGCTGTAAAACTTCTTCAATAATAAGTGCAAGGTCGTGCTTTTCCTGCTCACTCTTAGCCTCATTAAGATACATAAACACGGTAACAAACGGAGCCTGTCCATTTGTTGTAAGCAAAGTTACAACCTGATACTGGATAGTCTGTACACCACGGTTGATTTCTTCTCTTAAGCGTTTTTCAACAACTTTTGAGAGCTTTTCTTCATCAACCTCAACGCCGATGAATGAGTATTCCTCTTCAACCTGTTTTCTGATTTTCTTTCGGCTGACTTCAACAAACGGAGCTAAATGTGTCAGTGAAATACTCTGACCACCATACTGATTTGACGCAACCTGAGCGATAATCTGTGTTGCAATATTACAAGCAGTTGAAAAACTATGAGGTTTTTCTATCATTGTTCCGCTTATAACAGTGCCATTCTGGAGCATATCCTCTAAATTCACAAGGTCACAGTTGTGCATATGCTGAGCGTAGTAGTCAGTATCGTGAAAGTGAATGATACCATCCTCATGAGCTTTGACTATATCCTCAGGAAGCAGAATACGCATAGTGATATCCTTACTTACTTCACCAGCCATATAGTCACGCTGGACAGAGTTAACTGTAGGGTTCTTATTAGAATTCTCCTGTTTAGCTTCCTCGTTGTTACATTCAATAAGTGTTAAAATCTGATTGTCGGTTGTGTTAGCTACACGAGCCAGATTACGTGTATAGCGATATCTGATATAACGTTTAGCAGTTTCATAAGCACCGCACTTCATAATCTCAAGCTCTACAAGCTCCTGAATTTCTTCGACAGAAAGTGCACGTGAAATACATTCACCTGTATTCTTAATAGTTACTGCTATATTTCTGATCTGCTCATCAGTAAGTTCTCTGCCGTTATCGTTAGCTTGGTCAGCTTTAGTAATAGCCGCAATAATCTTTTCAATGTTAAACTCGGCTTCGCTGCCGTTACGCTTAATAATCTTCATATTATTTCTCCTTTCGCAATTTACTCTATGGTTTCTGTTTAAAATAATTTTCACTAGATATTGTAAAGTATATTCAGTATAGCAACTATATGTTGTGTGGTCAAGAGAAATCTGTCATTTTTATGTTTACATTTTAGTAATTTGTTCAGGAAGAATTATATCTACCAATAATATGAACCTTATTTAGAAATCTTTGGAATTACAAAACCTCCACAAAAAATAAATCCCAAGTTTTGAACTTGGGATAAATGTCAGACATTACTGATAAGATCATTAACTACCGCAGAAGCAATAATTATACCGGCAGCTGCAGGCACAAAAGCTGAACTTGCAGGCACCGCTTTTGAGTTTTCTACAACCTTTTGAGCGTATTTCGGTTCTTCTTTTGAGTATACCACCTTAAGCTTTTTTATATGGTTTTTCTTACACAGATTACGCATAGCCCGAGCAAGCGGACAAACGCTGGTTTTGTATATGTCGCTGATTTCCAGCATTTCAGGGTGCAACTTATTGCCTGTGCCCATAGAGGAAATAATCGAAATCTTTTTATCCTGTGCAATTTTGGCTAGTGTAAGTTTTGCGGATACTGTATCTACAGCATCAACAATATAGTCATACTGAGTAAAATCGAATTCGGCTGCATTTTCAGGCAAAAAAAACGTATTTCTTGTTTCAACCTTACATAGTGGATTAATAGACAGAATACGTTCTCTTGCAACATCCACCTTTGATTTACTAACCGAATCCTGTGTTGCAAGAATCTGACGATTTATATTTGAGCGTGAAACAGTATCATTATCAACAACTGTAATAGCACCGATAAAGCTTCTGGCTAACGCTTCGATGACATAACCGCCAACTCCGCCGGCTCCGAATACTATCACGTGAGAATTCTTAAGCTTCTCTAACGCCGTGTCACCTATTAACATTTGTGTGCGTGAATACATCTCTTTCATAAGACACCACCTGATCAATATGTAGATAGTATATCATACCTGAGAGGTATATTCAAATAGGTGTTGAAAAACTATTCTGAATCTAGTAAAATAGCATTACAGCAAAGCGAGGTAGTTATGGAAATTTACAGAATTGCCGACCTCAACATCGGGGTTGAGAGCAAAAACGACTTTACAAAAAAATATATGAAGGACTATCTTGTAAATGATACAAAGGTTGATTTCACCGTCACTACTACAGACGATATGATTAACTACGAAAAAAGTATCGCTATAGAAAAAGTCCCGGAACCTTACTACGAGTTAACAGCTATTTTGCGCTCTATCTGCCGTACTATCCTTGATGAGTACAATGGATTTTTCCTGCATTGTTCTTGTCTTAAATACGAAGACAAGGCTATAGTTTTTACCGCAAAAAGCGGTACCGGAAAATCAACTCATGCAAGACTCTGGCGTGAGTTACTCGCTGATAAGGTCACTATGATAAACGACGACAAGCCGATTGTCCGATTTATAGATGGTGAGTTTATTATATACGGTACTCCGTGGAACGGTAAACACTCGCTGTCTAACAACATAAAAGCTCCGATTAAAGCTATCTACTATCTGCATCAGGCTGATGAAAACAAGGTCGAAAAATGCGACCCTATAAGTTCTATCAGCAAACTACTGTCACAGACTATTATTCCTGATAACAATGAGTGTATGAACAAACTTCTTACAATGCTCGAAAATCTTGTGACACAAATTCCGATGTTTGATTTGTATTGCAACATTTCAGAAGATGCAGTAAACACAGTTTTAAATTCCTTAAACGAAATATAACACATAAAAAGCGACGGTACACTTACGTACCGTCGCTGTATTATTATATCTTATTTTGTCATAAAGAGAACGCCAAGGGTGTTAGGGCCACAATGTGAAGAAATTGTACACGAAGCTCTAGTAACATGAACTTCGTCAAAGATATTCTTCTCAACGAGAGCATTCTTAACACTCTCTACTAATTCTTCATCACAACCGGCGTGAGTAACAAAAGCACGAGCTGTATCGACCTCACCATACTTAGTGATGATGTCGTTCATATACTCGATACAAACTTTATTAAACTTACCTCTGTACTTCTTGTTAACGCCCATTTTACCGTGCTCAGATGTCGAAACCTCAATACAAGGCTTTAAACCAAGAAGGTTAGCACCAAAAGCTTCGATAGCAGAACATCTGCCACCTGCAGCTAAGAAGTCGAGCTTATCAATAACAAAGCTTGCGTGGCTCTTGTGAACCATCTCACTTACTGCGTCTGCAACTTCCTGTGCACTCTTTCCCTGTTCGATAAGCTCAGCAGCTTTGATAACCAAAAGACCTGTGCCTGTACTTAAATTACAGGAATCAACAACCGCTACTCTGCCGTCAAACTCTGCTGCAGCGAGCTTACTTGACTGATGAGTTACAGAAAGACTTGAACCTAAACTGATGTGAACAATATCGTAACCCTCATCTATATACTTTGAGAAAATATCAGTATACTCACCAACGCTCATAGCCGCAGTGCGTGGGAGCTCCTTAGTCTTGTAGAAATGGTCGTATATCTCCTCAGGTGTGATAGTTTCCCAGTCATCATAGGTATTGTCACCTAGATTGATGTGCAGAGGGATATCGTGCACCTTATACTTCTCAATCAGCTCTTTATTAAGGTCACAAGTTCTGTCAGCTGTAAGAATAACTTTATTACCCATATTAATCTATGCCTCCCCTATTGTTATCTCTCAAAAATGATGATATACTATTATTATAATGATTATTCATTAAATTTCAATACACGGTGAGCAATTATGATCAAAAAATTTACTTTTAACAATCCTATCCCTACCGGAGCAGTAGTTGCTGATGTCAAAGCCTCAAGCGACACACTCCCTTACTTCAAGA
>JAFUKO010000078.1 GCA_017473555.1 Ruminococcus sp.
CTAAGGAAGACGTAGCTACAAAGCTTTTCAAAGAGATCGCTCCAAAGTATGCTGACAGAAACGGCGGTTACACACGTATCACAAAGATCGGTCCTCGTCGTGGCGACGCTGCTGAGATGGCTATCATCGAGCTTATCTAATCGATTTGCATAAGTAATATTAAGCACCCAAGGAAACTTGGGTGCTTTTTTATATGCCCACCTATTTAAAAATAATTTTAAATAGGTGTTGACTTTTAAAATGTAATGATATATAATCTATTTAAAGAAAATTTGAAATAGGTGATCACTATAGCAGTTTCTGAGATACTCTCTGCTCTTGCAGATAATAACCGTCGCAGGGTGCTTGAGATTTTAAAAAAAGGTAAAATAAGCTCAGGCGATTTGGCTAAAGAGCTCGATATGACTCCGCAGGCATTGTCTTATCATCTTAATAAGCTTAAAAAAGCTGACCTTATTTACGAAACTAAACACAAGAATTATATCTATTATGAACTTAATCTGACAGTGCTCGATGAGGCATTGTTGTGGATTGTAAATCTAAGAGGAGATCATGATGACGAAAACTAAAAAGACTATCTATAAACTGTTAACAAGATTACCGTTGCTTGTAACATTAACCACGTTTTTCTTTATGCCTGACGAGGTGCCTGTGCACTTTGGCATAAATAATCAGGTTGACAGATGGGGCAGTAAATACGAGCTTTTGATACTTCCGTTCACTATTATTGCAATTGGTATTATATTTTTGCTTATTGCTAAACACCTTGATAAAAATGAAGATAACGGTAGTAATAACTTTAATGTGTGTACAACTGTCGGCATATCTGTTTTAGCTATGTTTAACGTTATGACGTATTTTATACTATACATCAGCTTTATGGGCACTCAGGATTTAGAGCCGGTGCAAATTGATTTTCTGAGCTTAATGGCGTTTTTGATAGGTACTGTAGTAATAGTTATCGGAAACGTGATGCCAAAAGTTAAAATGAATTCACTGCTTGGTTTGCGTACTAAATGGAGTATGAGTAGTGAAGATGCGTGGAAGAAAAGCCAGCGTTTCAGTGGATACTGTGCTATAGTAACTGGTTTGATTATAATTATTTTTAGCTTATCATTAAGTGGATCTTCAAGTTTATTTATCGGTGTATTGCTACTACTCGCTATGGGTATAGTGGACACTGCGTATTCTTACTTTGCAAGTAAATAATTTGTTGTAATAAAAAAGCACCTGACTTAAGTCGGGTGCTTTTTGCATTGCATACCATATAACTTAAACAAATTAGTTGTCCCCACAGCGGTTATTGCGCTGTGGGGATTTTTGTTCTCTTATTTAATCAGATCAGAAAACAACTTGATATTATTGTACTCAGGTTTAAGCTCGCCGATTTCTTCCTTTTTGACGACTTCAACAATGCGGTCATTGATAGGAGTAGGGATTCCAGTTTTTCTGCCCCATTCGCAGACAATGCCGTTGATAGCGTCGATTTCACAGCTTTTTCCGTTTTTGATATCTTGTAGCATCGATGGCAGAATAGAGCTGTGTTTTTTCATAGCTATAGGAATGATGAGTGTGCCTATAGCACGTTTGATAGGGTTAGTATAGTAAAATAGCTTTGTGATATCCTTGCCTTGCACTGGAGCGAAAACAGCGCCTGCTGCACGTCCGACATCAATGACTTCTTTGATACAGCGAATTGCAACCTGCTTTGATTCTTTGTTATTTGCTACATTACCAAATGTTCCACCAATTACAGTGCCGAGTCCTGAGAAAGTTGCGTTGATGAGTAGTTTTGACCAACGGGCACCGATGAGATTTGTTTCTTCGTGAACAGGGCACATAAGTTCAAGCAAGTCTTTAACCATATTATATTGCTCATCAGTTATGCCGTCCATTTTACCCATATGGAAAGAAAGGGACTCTACATCACTTGTCAGCTCACATACTCCTGCTTCTTTGAGTGTTGCACCCCATTCAACAGTACATCCCATAGTGCGGTTGTTGCCGACAATTTCAGCGATAAGTGGCTCAGGTAAGCCGTTTTGTAAGGTGACGATAACGCCGTTATCGTTGAGATAATCTTTTAGAAATGTGACAACATCCTTGTTGAAAAGCTGTTTTGTCATGAGCAAAATCACATCGTATTTGCCATGCATCTGGGATGGAAGAATAGCTTTGACAGGAACATTCATCTCAACTGTACCTGTTATAGTTGCACCATTTTTGTTTAAAGCCTCAACGTGAGCCTGGTTTCGGTTAATAAGGTCAATTTCTCCGCCATTTTTTGTTATGTAAGCTCCAAGCACTGTGCCTAAAGAGCCTGCACCGTAAATTGCATATCTTTTCATTTTGTTACCTCCGTTGGACTGAAGAAAAGTACTTACTAAGTATAACACAGAGAAGTAAAAATTCAAAGTCTGTAAAGAAAACAATAAAAATTTATTGAAAAACGATAAAAATCTATTGACAAACAGAAATATATGCTGTATTTTAAAACCAGACAATATATCTGGAGGTAGCTATGTTTAAGGTTTCTACTAAATTTTCTAATAATCTGTCACTCGGGATAGCTGTAATGTTTTTAGTCGGTTGTATAGCAGCGGCATTTTTGATGCCTACTGTTACAAATATGTTGATTGATACCCCTGACAATATCGGTGATAGGGGAAGCATAACTGAGGGTGGCAGAGTGTTTGTGCACATTATGGCATATGTTTTGCTATTAGCTGTTGCACTTGCTGATATTTTGTCAATCAGACTATTATTAAGAGTTCGCAAAGGCGAAGTATTTACCGAGAAAAGCGTTTCGCTGATTCGTGGTATTTCGTGGTGTTGTATATTGCTTTGCTTAGCGTTTGCGTTGCTTGGTATTTACTTTCAGCTTGCGTTGATTATGGCGTTTTTAGCGTTATTCTTAGGAATTTGCCTTAGAGTTGTAAAGAATGTTATAGAGGAAGCAACTCTTATCAAAAGCGAAAATGACCTGACTGTGTAGGTGATAGAATGATTGTAGTAAATTTGGATGTAATGATGGCTAAGCGTAAGATGTCTTTAAATGAGCTTAGTGAGAAAGTAGGTATTACGCTCGCTAATCTCTCAATTTTAAAGAATAACAAAGCGAAAGCGATTCGTTTTTCGACTCTGGATGCAATCTGCAAAGCTCTTGACTGCAAGGTTGAGGACATTATCGAATTTGTTGAGGAATAAACGTAATATATTATTAGGTGAGCGATAATGAAAAATAAACTTTTAGCATCAGTATTGGTACTATGTGTTATTCTTTCTGGTTGTGGTTTGTTTACAACAAAAGATGGAGATACAGAGTGGGTATATGTTAGAGATGCCGATATTTACGTATATTGTGATGACGTTATGCTTAATATGTTCGAACTTCATGATACTCTTGAAATAGATATTAACCCTGATGAAGAGCAAGAGGATTGGAGATGGTTGCTTCAGGGATTTATCAAACGTTTTACTTATACGGATGATGGCATATTGTTAATTGAGTTTTACGACAAGTGGTATACTTTTGATGTTAAAAATTATGAGCCAGAGAATATGTATTTTGATTTAAAAGAATACAGTTC